>DATJEQ010000074.1:0-11023 GCA_035496495.1 Polyangiaceae bacterium | reverse complement strand
TGATTGGTGATGATCAACCCGTCGTCAGAGACAAACGAAGCCGAACACCCGCCCAAAAAAACAACTGCTGAAAGTGGATACGCTTGCGGATCAGTCAGCGCCGCGGGATCAATTTTGAGCCCCAATTGCCGCAGCGAATCCGCATGCAGCCCCATTTGCTCGGGCATCCACATGCCGCCCCGAGTTGGGACGGAGGCCGCCGCTTGAGTTGCCGAAGAGGCGTTGTGCGCCCGGCGAAGATTCGCGCAGCCGCACAGCGACAGCAGCAAAAGTAGCAACGACCCGTAGATTCGGCGCATCAGGCTCCACCCTGCCCCTGCGCTGTCGGGGCACGAGATGATCGCTCAGAGATCGGCCGTGGTCAATTTGCCATCCACACAGCGCCACAGGCCCAGCTCGTTCTTATCCCGCAGGGCCGCGGGCAGGGCAGCATCAGGGAAGCCCTGATAGCACACCGGGCGCACGAAGCGCTTGTAGGCGGCTTGACCCATGGAGGTGAAATGGCTGTAGCTGGTGGCCGGGTACGGACCGCCGTGGTGCATGGAGTGACACAGCTCAAGGCCCGTGGTGAAACCATTGAGCACAATGCGCCCCACTTTGACCTCTAGGAGCGCGATCAGATCCGCGTAGTCTTTCAGATCTTGATCCGTCGCGTGAATGCTGGCGGCGAGGTGACCCTCAAGCTTCTCAATCTGCTGACGCATGCTCTCGCGATCGGGGCAAGTGATGATCAGCGCGCTGGGGCCAAAATTTTCTTCGGCCAAGTGGTGGTTGGCTTCGTAGGTTTTTACGTCCGTCGCGAAAATCGTGGCGGCGGCTTGGGCTTTGGCCGGATCCGCAGCGACAGTCGACTCTCCCAATTTCTTCACGCCCGCAGTGCTGCCCACTTTCTTGAGGCCCTCCCAATAGGATTGGTTGATGCCCACGGTGAGCTGCGTTGCCGGAGCCGCCGTGAGGGCGCTCTTGCCTGCGGCAGCGGCGAATTCGTCGAACGACGATGATGCCAGCCCAAACACAATGCCCGGCTTAGTGCAGAATTGCCCGACGCCCATGGTGACGGATTGCAACAAGGCATCGCCAATTTGTGCACCGCGCTCTTTGAGTGCACCGGGCAGGACGAACACGGGGTTCAAGCTGCTCATCTCGGCGTAAACGGGGATCGGATCGGGACGTTTTGCGGCTGCGTCAAACAACGCGCGCCCACCGCGCAGTGAACCGGTGAAAGCAACCGCCTTGGTCAGCGGGTGCTTGGCCAGCGATTGCCCCACCTCGTGAGAATTGCCCTGCAACATGGAGAATACGCCAGCGGGCATGTTGTGCTTCTTGGCCGCCGCTTGCACCGCGCGACCCACCATTTCCGCGGTACCCGGATGAGCGCGGTGCGCTTTCACCACCACTGGGCAACCCACGGCCAATGCGGACACACTGTCGTTGCCCATCACCGAAATGGCCAACGGGAAATTGCTCGCTCCAAAGACCACCACTGGGCCCATTCCAATGTGCATGGTGCGCATGCCGGGTTTGGGCAGCGGTTTGCGGTCAGGGATGGGGCGATCAATGCGGGCTTCCACCCACGAGCCCTCGCGAGCGACCTCGGCGAAGAGCTTCAATTGGTTGAGCGTGCGACCACGCTCTGATTGCAGGCGCGCCAGCGGCAACGCCGTTTCCAGATGAGTCATGTTCAGAAGGTCGTCGCCCAAAGCTTCAATCTCGGCGGCGATACCCAACAGGAAATCCGCAATCTGCGCCGGTGTCTTGTGGCGGTAGACGCGGTACGCCTCGTCCGCCAGAGCCAGTGCACGGTTGACTTCATCTACCGTGGCGATGTGAAACGGCGTTGACTGTGATTCGCCCGTCGCGGGGTTAACTGAAAAAAACGTGGCCGTGCCCTGTGCCGTTGCCTCGCCCCCAATCAATTGCTTTCCGTGCAGTTGCATCGCTTCAACCCTTCCTAAACTTGGCCTTCCAAAACTTGGACTGAATCCGCCTGACGCATAGCGCCAGAGCCCCCCGATCGAAAGCCCATTGGGGGCAGATCTCGTACCACAAAACGCGGCAAAACTGCTATCAGTCGCCCATGGATCCCAAGGAGCTAAGAAAAAGGCTTTCTTCCGGCGTCATCGCCTTCCCAGTCACCCCATTCAAGCCAGATTTGTCGCTGGATTTGGAGGGCGTGCGCAAGAACCTGCGCCTGCTGCTCTCCCATCCGCTGTCGGCCATTGTCGCGCCGGCAGGCACCGGCGAAGTCTTTGCGCTCTCACCCAGCGAGCACATGCAGGTGCTGCAGACCACGCTGGACGAAACCGGCGGCAAAGTCCCGGTGCTCACCGCGCTTCCCGCTAACACCGCCATCGCATCCGACATTGCGGCGCAATCGATCAAAGCCGGCGTGAACGGCTTTCTGCTCTTCCCGCCTTATTACCCGCACGCCGATGAAGCCGGGCTCGTGGACTACTACGCCAGCATCGCGAAGAAGACCTCTCTCGGTGTGATCGTGTACAGCCGCGACTGGGTGAACCCGAGTGCCAGCACGGTGGAAAAGCTCGCCGATCAAGCGCCGAATTTGATCGCTTGGAAGGACGGCACCGGCGATCTGCGCAAGTACCAGCAAATCATGCAGCGCCTGGGCGACCGCCTCGCTTGGATTGGCGGCGTGGGTGACGACCAAGTGCCCGGCTACTTCAGCATCGGGGTGCGCACCTATACTTCAAGCATCGCTGTTGTTTCGCCCAAGCTCTCCTTGGAGCTTTACGAGCGCGCAGCCGGCAACGACTACGCAACCCTGCGCAAACTGATGAACGAGTTCGTGATCCCGCTGTACGCCTTCCGCCAACGCAAGCGCGGCTATGAAGTCTCCGTGATGAAAGAAATGATGATGCAAATCGGCCTAGCCGGCGGCCCCGTGAGGCCCCCACTGCTGAATCTCACGCAAGACGAAGTGCGTGAGGTGACGGCAATGGTCAAGCAGTGGAAAGATTGGCTCTAGGATCCTTGTCTGGGGATCCAGCAGGAACCAAAGCGACGAAGGTAAATATCTGGAAAGATTGGGTTAACGGCCCAAGGCAGAGTTGCGTGAGGGGCACCTCCTTGCTAGATTCCTAGTGCAGATCTGGTACACCGGCGGGCGGCGTTTTTTGGGAGATCTCTGATGCGAAAGTTATTGGCTTGGGTTGGTGCCGGCTTTTCGGCGGGCCTCGTGGTTGCGTGCTCGGGGGGCAACAACAAGGACAATGATCTGCTGTTCGAAACCAAAGACGATCACATTCTGCTCAGCGATTACGCCCCCAGTATGGCGGGCGCCGCCGGAAGTACGGGCGCCGGGGGGGATACGAGCGCCGCGGGTGCTTCCGGCGCGGGAACCGGCGGCAGTAGCTCAGACGGTGGGGCTTCGGGTGGCGCAAACGATCACGCCGCAGAAAAGGCTGACACCACTTTGGTGTGGAAGAGCACCGGCTGCGGCAAAGAATTACCGATAGATCAGGTGATCGCGATCCCCGGATCGCGCGAGGGCTACACCAAATACACGGTGATGGAGACGGGCGAGACCATTTCAGGCACTGACCCAACGCGGGCGGTGCCACGCGACATCTACGTGCGTGTCCCTGCAGACTATGATCCGAATCGCGCGTACCGCGTGGTGTACATTGGTCAGGGTTGTGGGGGCGGCAGTGGTGACCAGAGCACGTACCCGCTGTTCGACGAATCCAAAGGTGGCGACGAACAGGCTATTTATGTGGGCATTTCGCTGCCCCCACCGGAATTCAACGGCGCCTGCTACGACAACCGCGCCGGTGAAGCTTCCTTGGAGTGGGAGGCATTTCAGGTCTTCCATACCTTGGTGGAATCCACCTACTGCGCCGACAACAACCGCATCTATGTTTCCGGTTACAGCACGGGAGGTTGGCTGGCGAACATGTGGGGTTGCTACTTCGGCGGCTACCCCAGCGCCGCGCCCCGTAAATTCGCTCCCGACTGGCACATTCGCGGCCAAGTTGGGACCACCGGATGCCAACCCGACAACATCGGTCAGCTTTGCGCCGATCCGGATCACAAGGTGGCTGCGCTGTGGCTACACGACGTGAACGACCCCGCAAACCCATACGCCTGCAATCACGAAGTCTCCTTACCGCGTGTTTTTGCCGACAACGGTTGCACTGGCACCTTGGACACCGCGCCAACTGAACCCTGGGGCGAGGGCACGCTGGCACAGATCTGCCTGCGTTACACCAGCTGCCCCGCGCGCTATCCGGTCGTCTTCTGCACCACCCAAGGACAAGGCCATTCGGATCAGCCGGCAAATGCCATTCCCGCTTTCACGCAATTCTTTCATCTTGTGGATTCGGCACCCTGAAGCGCCCCAATTGCGCTCTCAAGCCCAAGACTCAGATGTGGAAAAATTAGTCCGAAATCGGGCTTAGCGAACCGCTTTTTCCGCGTGTTCTTCAGTTGCGATCGCTTGAATAATGGGGAAATGTAGCGGGCCATGAACAACGGGCGTTTGTGGGGCAGTATCGCAACTACCCTGCTCGGGCTATGTCTGAGCGGCTGCACAGTCGACGAGAAATGCGACGCGTTGAGTGCGTGCGGCGGAAACGTGATGCTCGGCGCCGACAAAGATTTCGTTCTCAACGACGGCTTGGTCGACGCCGAATATTGGGCGTACAGGGGCGACGAGTGCCAAGACGAATTGTTCACTCCTCCGGCGCAAAATACGCTGCTCGCTCAGCCCACTCACTTGGCGAGAGAAGTACCGCCCGAGCGCTCCAGCGCGGATTGGTGTCAGAATTTGGTGATCCGCTCGGATCGCACCATCAAGCGTGTGAACCTGTGGTTCCCAGAAATTCCACTTCGGGACGCCAAGCTCACGTTCTCCGCCCCTGATCAAGGCTCGTACATGGGGTCGTATCAGATCCAATTCAATTACTCCAAGGCGATGCGGGCCGATTTCTCGAAGCAGTGCATGGAGGCGCAGGGCGTCGTCTTTGCAACTCAAGAACTGAGGGATTCGACGGGGAAAATCTTAGACCACGGCTGCGAGGAATTCAGCCATGCGATGTCTACGGTGCTCAAGACGGAGCCGAACGTGTCGAGCGTCGAGTGTCACCCAGGTCCACAGGAGGGGTGCTCATGCATCTACAATATGTTGATCGTCACGGGCGTCACGGGTGCCTGGCGCCGCAAGCCTGATAGTTCCCTGATGGTCTTGTACGATGATCTGGATACACCCCCGGCTCCTGCTGACTATTGTGCGCAGGCGAGCGGTGAACTCGACATGACCGGGCATGATCGCACCTGGCTGTGGAATCAGCAGGGGCTGCGCACGCTCAAGTTCAAACGCTCAACGTGCACTGATCACAAGCAGAACGAAGGCGAGGGCGGCGTGGATTGTGGCGGCCCTTGTCCCAATGCGTGCCCCTGAGCCGTTCCGGAGCCAGATGATGAAGACTCTTACGATGAAGCACCACACGCTGTGGCTGACGCTGGGTGTGGCCTGTTTGCTCAGCCTCAATGCCCAAGCGCAATCGACCGAAGGCGATTCCTCGCAGCCAGCGGGCGACACCACAACGAGCGCCGGCTCTGATCTGAGTGCCGGCGCCTCTCTGGGCGCTTCAGGCAGCACAGAGAGCGATCACGCTTCCGCGGATGCCGCGGTCAATTCCGACACCAAGTCCGCTGCGGAAAAGAAGACCGATGTCGCCCCTGCCGCGCAGGGCGCAACCGATGCCGACGCGAAGCCTCAAGGCAAAGCCGCGTTTTCGAACTCGGAAGCCTCAAAGGGGCTCACTGCCGCGCTCGGCGATTGGCACCTGACGCTCTACGGGTACGCCGCGCTGAACGCGATGTATGACACCACGCAGAGCTTCACACAGGGCATCTACAACAACCTGGTCAAGCGACCCGGCACTTACGCAGGCGACCACGACTCATTCCAATTGAGCGTGCGCGATTCGCGCTTGGGCCTAAAAATTGGCGCGCCTCCCTCGGGCGACATCAAGGCCTCTGCCGTAATTGAAATGGATTTCAACGGCTTGCAGCCAGCGGAGTTCACCGAGCACGACAAGACCATTCAGAATCCGATCCGCATGCGCCACTACTACATGCAGATACAGACGCCCGTAGTTGACGTGCTGGCGGGCCAATACTTCGATCTATTCGGCTGGGGCGGCAAAGGCTTCTTCCCCAGCACCCTGTCGTTCTTGGGGTTGACCGGCGAAGTGTACAATCGCGAGGCGCAACTGCGTATCTCGAAGACCCTGTCGAGCGAGGCGATCGACTTCGAAGTGGCCGTCGCAGCGACGCGTCCCGCACAACGCGCATCCGGCGTGCCGGATTTCCAGGCAGGCTTGCGGCTGGCCGTCAACGGCTGGGCCACCGCGCGCCAGCAAGGTTACGGCCAGCCCTCCATGGGTCCGTTAGCAATTGGCGTATCGGGCATCACCCGTCGCTTCGAAGTGGCGGAATTCCTACCCAATCCGATGGACGCCAAAGTTGATCGCGCATTCGGCTACGCCGTCGACGCGTTCATTCCTGTAATTCCCGTCAAGAGCGCAGAGAAGCGCAGCAATGCGCTCGCGCTCACCGGTGAGTTCTCGAGCGGCGGCGGCATTGGCGATCTGTACACCGAATTGTCGGGCGGGTTGCTGTTCCCCACACTGCCTAATCCGTCAGACAAGGTTCCCCCGCCAACTTATCCGCAAAATGTGGATAGCGGCTATGTCACCTATGACGGCAACGGCCAGTTGCAGATGGTCAAGTGGCAAGGTCTGGTGGCTAACATCCAATACTACCTGCCCATCGCCGATGGCAAAGTGTGGATCTCGGGGTCGTATGCGCAGAGTTTCTCATCGAATCTCCGCTCTTTGACGCCTCTGCCTGCACGCGGTGCGGTGGCGACCAAGTCACAGTACATGGACGCAAGCTTGTTCTTCGCGTGGACTGAGGCGCTGCAAACCGGCGTCGGTTTCCAGACGGTGAAACAGACCTACGCCGACGGTGTGGAAGCGCGCGACAACCGCACCGAACTGGGCATGCACTTCTTCTTCTAGTTCTCGGGCCTCACAGCGCGGCATTTCGCAGGCGCAGTGCATTGCCAATTACGGAAACAGAGCTGAAGCTCATTGCCGCCGCGGCGATCATGGGACTCAACAGCACACCCAACAGCGGGTAGAGCGCGCCGGCCGCAATGGGCACGCCCACGGCGTTGTAGACAAACGCGAAGAACAAATTTTGACGAATATTAGTCATGGTGATCCGCGACAGGCGCCGCGCTCTGACGATGCCCCGCAAATCACCCTGCACGAGCGTCACCCCAGCGGTGTGCATCGCCACATCGGTGCCGGTGCCCATCGCGATCCCCACCTGAGCTCGGGCCAGCGCCGGAGCATCGTTGATGCCGTCACCCGCCACCGCGACCGTGTGACCCTCTTGCTGTAATGCTTTGACTTTATTCGCTTTTTCTTCCGGCAACAGCCCTGCGAATACCGTTTCAATTCCCAATCTCGCGGCCACTGCCTGGGCTGTTCCGGGTGCGTCTCCCGTCAACATCACGATCTGCAATCCTTCGCGCTGCAGTGCAGCAATGGCTTCCGGCGTGCTCTCTTTGATCGGATCCGAAATGCCGAGCAATCCCACCACCTGCGCGTCAACCGCGACCAGGACGGCCGTCTGCCCCTGCTGGCGCATTGCCTCCAGTCGCTCAGCGAAGTGATCTGCCGGCACCTGCAGACTCGCCATGAGCGCCGCGTTGCCCACCGCAACCCTGCGCCCCGTCACCAAACCGGTAGCGCCCTTGCCGGTTATGGATTCAAAAGAATCGCAACGACTCAGCGCAATGCCGCGCTGCTGCGCATCCTGCACGATGCTCGCTGCCAACGGATGTTCACTGGCTGCTTCAAGCGACGCCACCAACGCCAGCAATTCATTTTCCGTCAAGCCCGGCTCGACTTCAATCGAGGTCAATCGAGGAGAACCCACGGTCAAAGTCCCCGTTTTATCGACAACCAAGGTGTCAACGTTGCGCAGGATTTCGATCGCTTCGGCGTCGCGGAAAAGGACTCCCAACCCCGCTCCCTTCCCCATTGCAACCATGATTGACATCGGCGTGGCCAAGCCGAGCGCACAGGGGCACGCGATGATCAACACCGCGACTGCGTTGAGCAAGCCGTGCGCCATACGTGGCTCTGTGCCCACCAGAGACCAGACAACGAACGTCAGCATTGAGGAGAGCACGACCAGCGGAACAAAGTAACTCGCAACGACATCCGCGAGTCGCTGAATCGGGGCGCGACTTCTTTGTGCCTGTGCAACCAGGGCAACGATGCGGGCCAACAGTGTCTCGCTTCCGACTTTTTCCGCCCGAAAAATGAACGAACCCTGACCATTGAGCGTTGCGCCCACGACCCTATCGCCCGGTTTCTTGTGTACCGGCACCGGTTCCCCACTGACCATGGATTCGTCGATGTTGCTCTGCCCGTCGGTTACCACGCCGTCGACCGGCACTTTCTCGCCCGGGCGCACTCGCAGGAGATCACCGACCTTCACCTGTTGTAGCGGCACATCGTGTTCGCCGTCCGCCGCAACCAATCGCGCGGAGTGAGGCGCCAACCCCAGCAATTTTCTAACCGCTGAGCCTGTTTGACTGCGTGCACGCAGTTCCAACACTTGACCCAGGAGCACCAGCGCGACGATCACGGAGGCGGCCTCGAAATACAGAGCAACCCCGCCGTGCTCGTCGCGAAATGAAGGCGGAAAGGCCCCCGGAAGAATCAAAGCGACGGCGCTGTAGCCATAAGCCACGCTCACTCCAAGGCCGATCAGGGTGAACATGTTGAGGCTCCGGTGCTTCAGCGAGAGCGCAAATTGTCGAAAAAACGGCCACGCTGCCCAAGTGCATACCGGAGTTGCCAACGCGAATTCCAGCCAGCTGCGAGCAGCCGGTGCCATCAAGCTGAACAGCGCGTGTGCGAACAGCATGTCCCCCATGACGAGGCCGACCAACGGCACGCTGAGTGCCACTGCAACGCGGAATCGCCGGGTGAGATCGATGAGCTCTGGGTTTTCTTGCGCTTCGGCTTCCAGAGCGACGGGCTCAAGGGCCATACCGCAAATCGGGCAACTGCCCGATTTGCTGCGCCGGATCTCCGGGTGCATGGGGCAAGTCCACTCCGACGCGATCTGGGGCGGTGCGTCCGGGCCGCGCGTCACCTCTAATGCCTGCACGGTCGTCGGATGTGGCAGATACTTCTTGGGATCGGCCTTGAACTTGTGCAAGCAGTGCGCTGCACAGAAATAGTAGTCGTTCCCATCGAATTGGGTGTGATGCGGTGATGATGCAGTCACCGTCATCCCGCACACCGGATCTTTCAACTCGGATGCGGGCTTCTCGATCTTGAGTTGCACATGCTGGTGCATAAGGGCCGTTGCCCACGATAGCGCTGCAACGAAGGCGAAGCCAATCAGCTCATGCGCGCCCCACGCGCAAAAGTGAGCAAAGGGCGCATTTATTGCGTTACACTGCCTAGTGTGTGGCCCAGACTCCGCGCGTCCCTGCTGCCGATTGCGCCCGCAATACTGTTCCTGATTGTCGATTTTGAGCAACGCGGGTCGCGCGTGGTGGCGCTGAGCGGCGTACCACGGGGCGCCTACTGCATTTCCTTTCTCACGAGTGTGATTCTGTGGGGATCTTTGCTCTACACAGCAGCGTCGCGGTTGGGGCCTGAGCGGTGGCTTTTTCGGATCGGCTTTGTCGCGCTGTTCACGGGTTGCATGGGTGGGCAGCTGTATTTCTTCAGCCAGTACAATTTGTACATGAACGTGGATTCCTGGGCGTTCGCCAGCAATTTCGTGACGAGCATCCTCAATCAACTAGGTGCGGATCTGCACAATTACCTGTTCACGCAATTCCCTGCGCTCCTGGGATCATTGATTCTGCTTTGGGCGGGGCGCACATGGCTCGCTCCAAAGGCGAATCGCTTGCGCCTCGCGCGGTGGGCGGTTGGATTATCCTTGGCGGTCGCCTTCTTTGTGCCGCTTGGGCCAGCGCAAGCGCAAGCCTCCTTGCCGGACATTTTATTCTTCAACGCCCTGGGCGGGCTGGTGCGAGCGCAAGCGCACATGGCTCGCCCCACAGACGGACCCTTGCCACGGCTGCGCTCGTCGTTGCCGGTTCCACCCTTAACGAGCCGCGTCGCCACGCCCCGCAACATCGTGCTCATTATTCTGGAAAGTGTGCGCGCGGATGCAACCTGCATCGATTTCGATCCCGATTGTCGCAAGACGCAATTTTCAAACCGAGTCTTGCCCTCACGATACGGGCTCACTCAAATGCGTGCCCTCGATTCCACCACTTCCGTTTCTCTCGCGGTGCTTTGGGCGGGAATTGGGCCCAATGAGGCCAACGAAACGCTGCACACCTGGCCACTCTTGTTCGACTACGCCAAAGCGAGCGGCTGGGCCACGGCCTACTGGACGTCGCAGAATATGGCGTTTGGCAATTCGCGCCTGTGGGTGAAGAACCTGGATGTGAACCAGATCATCAGCGCCCAGGATCTGGATGCCAACAGCGATCTCGATTTGGGTGCCCCAGAAGGACTCTTGGCCGATCGCATTGGGCGGGAAATTGGCAAACTGTCCGAACCGTTCTTGGCCGTCATTCAGCTCTCCAATGTTCACTATCCGTATGCCGTCGACCCAAACGGAGCACAACCCTTTCAACCCGCATCAACGAGCAAGGCGCCCGCAGACACGGCTGAATTCTTCAACCACTATCAGAATGCCGTCTACCAGGAGGATGCGCACATCGCGGACATGATCGGCCATATTCGGCAGAGTGAGCACGGGAATCGCGCCGTCATTGTCTACACCAGCGATCACGGCGAAGCGTTCCGCGAGCACAGTCAAATGGGGCACACTTTCAGCGTCCTAGACGAAGAAATCCACGTGCCCGCATGGATTGACGCCCCGCCCGGAATTCTGACACCTGATCAAGAAAGAAACCTGCGGGGCAAACACAACGCTTACACGT
>DATJEQ010000073.1:0-7091 GCA_035496495.1 Polyangiaceae bacterium | reverse complement strand
CTGTGCTTCCACCCAAAAGACTAGCGGTAATGAGGCGGAACTCAATCATGTGGCGTTCATTCGTCCGCCGCCGGTGGTGGTGAGCAATGTCGGTTTCGCGCAGCCCCAAGCGGTGATCCGGGATGCCACAGCTGACGTCTATTTGGTCAGCAACGTCAATGGCAACCCGACCGAGAAGGACGACAACGGCTTCATCTCGCAGGTTGCACCCGACGGTAAAGTCATCAACCTCAAGTGGATTGATGGCAGCACAGGCAATACGACCTTGCACGCGCCGAAGGGCATGGCCATCAACGACAAGCGCCTATTCGTGGCCGATATCGACGCGGTGAGGATTTTCGATCGCACCACCGGCGCTGCATTAGGTGTGGTTCAAGTCCCCAAGGCCACGTATCTGACCGGCGTGAGCATTGCGGCGAATGGGACGTTGTACGTGACTGACGCGGGGCTCAAGCCCGCCGACGCGGAAGCCAAGCCCAGCGCCGAGGGTGGCAAGGGCAAGAAAGATTCCGAGGGCAAACCGGCTGATGCCAAAGCCAGTGAGCCACCCAAGGTTGACGATTTGGGTTTAACGGCGTCCGGCACTGACGCGATCTACCAAGTCAGCAAGAACGGCCTGCTGAAGAAGCTGCGCAAGAATGAAGATCTGCATCAGCCCAGCGCTGTGGCCGCCGACAACGACGGCGTGTGGGTTGCGTCGTGGAAACAGCCGGAGCTTTATCGCATCAGCAAGTTGGGCAAGCAGGGCGACCCAGTGAAGGCGCCTGCAAGTGAGCTCGACGGCTTGGCGCGGTTGCCCGACGGGACGCTTCTGCTTGCGAGTTGGCAGACTAAATCGGTGTACGTCGGCTTTCCCGGCGGCGATTTCCAACTGGTCGCCGACAACGCACCCAACGCGGGCGCGGTCGGTTACGACTCCAAGCGCCGCCGCGCTCTGATCCCGCTTCAGAATGACAACACACTGGTGATCCAAGAGCTCAGCGGTTTCGAACAAGATTCCGACAAGGTGGCTGATCAATAGCAGGCGCGATTCATCGATCGCCTTGGCCGTGCAACATCGGCGTTTGCAACCAGGGTGAACAACCGCGCAGCCTGCGGGCGCCTTACTGGATTCCGCAAGCGGCAAATCAACCCCGGAGCGGGCAGGAGAATGCGATTTCCCGCGAAAAATGCAGCAAAGCTTTGAGCTGCGCCCAACCTTGCGCTATGAACGCGTCACATTCAGCACGGCCGGGTCACAAGCTACGCCGCGCTGGGAGGTCCACCCATGACATCCACAGAAATAATTCGCGTCGTTTCTCTGCCCGGTGACGGCATTGGCCCCGAAGTTTGCGGGGAAGCGATCAAGGTTCTCAAAGCGGTGTGCAAGCGCATCGCGAGGCCGCTTGAAGTGATTGAGATGCCGATCGGTGGCGTCGCACTCGATGCGGGCGACGCCGCGCTGCCGGAAAAAACGAAGGCGGCGTGTTTGAAAGCCGACGCCGTGCTGCTCGGCGCAGTGGGCTTGCCCAAGTACGACGGTGTGCCCGGTGATCGCAGGCCGGAAAAAGGTTTGTTGGATTTGCGCAAAGCGCTCGGCGTTTACGCCAACCTGCGCCCGGTTCGTTCCTTTCCAGCGCTGATCGATTCATCGCCGCTGAAGCGGGAAATCGTTCAGGGCACCGACATGATGGTGGTGCGTGAGTTGCTGGGCGATGTGTATTTCGGCGAGCCGCGCAGCGTCGATGCCGAGCGCGGTGTGAACACCATGGTGTACACGGTGCCGGAAGTGCGCCGTATCGCGAAGATGGCTTTTGAATTGGCGCGCGCGCGGCGCAAGAAGGTCACCTCGATCGACAAAGCGAATGTGCTCGAGTGCTCGCAGCTGTGGCGCCGCGTGGTGAACGAGCTGCACAAAGAGCAATACTCAGACGTGACGCTGGAGCACCAGTACGTGGATTCGGCGGCGATGGATTTGATCCGCAACCCGCGGCGCTTCGATGTGATCGTCACCGGAAATCTATTCGGTGATATTTTGACGGATGAAGCAGCCGTGCTGCCCGGCTCGATTGGTTTGCTTGCGAGCGCCAGTTTGGGAGATGGGCCCGGCCTGTTCGAGCCCATTCATGGCTCTGCTCCGGATATCGCCGGCAAAGGCATTGCCAATCCGTTGGGCGCTATCGGCTCGGTAGCGTTCATGCTCAACACTTCGCTCAAGCTGCCGTCACAAGCAGCCCTCGTGGAACAAGCAATCGACAAGGTGCTCAATGAAGGTTACCGAACGAAAGATCTCGGCGGTAACGTCTCAACCACAGAAATGGGTGATCTCGTATGTCAGGCGCTCGAGTCGCAATAAGTAAACCGTCGCAATCCGCTCCTTCTAAACCCATCAAGTCCACCAACGGCTCAAAGCAACCCCAAGCGGCCGCAGAGCCCCAAGTTGAGCCGACAGCCGAAGTGATGCGCGGCGCGCGCATCGTCGTGGAGAGCTTGATCAAAGAGGGCGTCGACGTGATGTTCGGCTACCCGGGCGGCGCGATCCTCCACGTGTACGACGAGCTGTTCAAGCTGAAGGACAAGATCAGCCACACCTTGGTGCGCCACGAGCAGGGTGCGGTGCATGCGGCCGAGGGCTACGCGCTGGCCACGGGCAAGGTGGGGGTGTGCATGGTGACCAGCGGTCCCGGCGCCACCAATGTGGTCACCGGCCTAGCCAACGCGCTGATGGATTCAACGCCGATCGTCGTGATCAGCGGGCAGGTGCAAACAAGTTACATTGGCAACGACGCTTTTCAAGAAGCCGACATCACGGGCATCACGCGCCCGTGCACCAAGTACAATTACTTGGTCAAAGACGTGAGAGATCTCGCTGCAACGATTAAAGAGGCGTTTCACATCGCGCGCAGTGGGCGCCCAGGCCCGGTGTTGATCGACATCCCCAAAGATGTGACCGCAACGGAATGTCCATTCATCTACCCGGAAACCGTTGAGTTAGCCTCTTACAAGCCGACTATTCGTGGACACCAACGGCAGATCCAAAAGGCAGTCGATTTGATGCAGAGTACCGAACGCACGGTGCTGTACATCGGTGGCGGCGTGGTCAATTCTGGCGCCAGCGCCGAAGTCTTGGAATTGGCGACCAAGCTCAATTTGCCCGTGACGCCGACCCTGATGGGCCTGGGCTCATTCCCGCCGGGTCACAAGAATAATTTGGGCATGCTGGGCATGCACGGCACGTACACCGCGAATTTGGCCATGGCCGAAGCGGATTTGATCGTGAACATCGGGGCGCGTTTCGACGATCGCGTCACCGGCCGCGTCGACAAATTCGCCGTCAAAGCCAAGAAGGTCCACGTCGATATCGATCCGTCCAGCGTCAACAAAACCGTGAAGGTCGATATCCCTATCGTGGGCGACGCAAAGACCGTCGTGCGGCAAATGCTCGATTGTTTGCCGGATGCCCCGCCGCCGGCGCGCCAGGATTGGTGGGCGCACCTGCGCGATCTGCAGCAGCGTTTTCCGCTCAAATACAAAGATCGCACCGATTGCATCATGCCGCAGCGGATGTTCGAGGTGCTCGCGGACATCACCAAAGGCCGCTACGTGTGTTCCACCGACGTGGGGCAACACCAGATGTGGGCCGCGCAATATTACCCGGCGGATAGCGGACGAAAATGGCTCACCTCTGGGGGCCTCGGCACAATGGGCTTTGGCTTGCCTGCCGCAATGGGCGCCGCGACAGCGGATTCGTCGCAACCGGTTTTGTGCATCACGGGTGACGGCTCATTTCAAATGTGCATTCAGGAGCTCGCCACCTGCGTGCACGAGAACTTGAACGTCAAAGTCATCATCATGAACAACAACTACTTGGGCATGGTGCGCCAGTGGCAAGAGTTGTTCTATTCGCGCCGCTACTCCGAAGTGGGCATGAAATATTTCCCTGATTTCGTGAAAATTGCCGAAGCCTACGGCGCCACGGGACTGCGCGCCGAAAAACCGGAAGAGCTGCGCGCGACCTTAGAGAAGGGCCTGGCAACTCCTGGCGTTGTGGTGATGGACATCGTGGTGACCAAAGAAGCCAACGTTTACCCAATGATGCCAGCAGGCGCCGCGCACTACGAAATCGTGATGGATCCAGACGGCGAAGAAACTCACGAACCGCGGGAGCTGGCCTAATGGCTGATCATCAACGGCACGTGCTCAGTATTTTGGTGGAAGATCGCTTCGGCGAGTTGGCCCGCATTGTGGGCCTGTTCAGCGGGCGCGGCTTCAACATCGATTCACTCGCCGTCAACCGCACCACCGAGCCCGGCATGTCGCGCGTCATTTTGGTTACGCGGGGCGACGAGAGTGTGATCGAACAGATCAACAAGCAGCTGAACAAGCTGATCCGCGTGCACAAAGTGAAGGAACTCTCCGGCTACGACACCATCGAACGCGAACTGTGCGTCGCCACCGTGCGCTGCCATGGCCCCAAAGCACGCGAGGAGCTGGAGCGCATCGTCACTTTGACCAAGGCGCGCATCGTGACCTATTCGGCCAGTGCAGTGACCGTGGAAGTGACCGGAACCAGTAAGGAAATCGACAATTTCCTGGAAGTGGTCCGCCCCCTAGGTATCCGCGACATGGTGCGCACCGCCCCCGTCGCTGTGCAAAATCCAGCCGCCGAAAACGAAGGCGCGGCTGAGTCTGCTGCGTGAACGAACCAAGCGCCTCGGCGCCTTGGCAACCGACGCTGCTGCTGCTGACGACGCTCTACTCGCTCACCAGTATCAGCGCGGTGACGTTGGCGGCGGTGAGTGGGCTTGCGGGGCTCGCGTTTGCGGACGATCCGGCCAATGCCACGTTGCCGGTCACTTGTTATGTGATCGGTGGCGCGGTCAGCACGTTTTCTATTTCGATGTTGATGGCCAAGGTCGGGCGCCGCAGCGGGTTTCGGGTGGGCACGGCGTTTGGAGTCAGTGGCGCGCTGCTCGGGGCCTGGGCGGCTCAGATTCATTCTTTTTCTTTGTTGTGCACGGGGACCTTCGTGCTCGGCATCGCAGCGGCGTTTTCGCAGTACTATCGCTTCGCAGCGGCTGAAGTGGCCCCGGTGGCGTTTCGCAGCCGCGCGGTTTCCTGGGTGATGAGTGGCGGGATTTTGGGGGCCATCTTGGGCCCCGAGGGCAGTCGTTTCACGAAGGGTCTGACGTCGGAGCCGTTTGTGGGCAGTTTCCTGTCGCTCGCGATCTTGGCGAGCTTGGCGTTCTTGTTGCTCGGGCGATTGCAACTCGCGCAAGTCGCAGAGCGCGCCGCAATACCAGTCGGCTCGTGGCGCAGCTTGATACGACGGCCACCTTTGTGGGGCGCGATCATCAGCGCGGTGGTGGGCTACGCCGTGATGCTCTTCTTGATGACCGCAACTCCGATCGCCATGCACCAGTGCCATCACGGTTACGATGACACCGCGCGCGTGATCGAGTGGCACGTGCTGGGTATGTTCGTGCCCAGTTTCTTCACTGGTTCACTGATTGGTCGCTTTGGCACGCGCCCGGTGATCGCCACGGGGGCGCTGTTGGCGCTCGCCTGCGCGGCCATCAATTTGAACGGCACCAGTGTGGCGCATTTCTGGGTGGCGCTGGCACTGCTAGGCGTCGGCTGGAATTTCATGTTCGTGGGCGGCACCACGCTGCTCACCACAGCGATCTCCACACATGAGCAACCCTTGGCCCAAGGCCTCAACGAGTCGTTAATCTATTTTGGCAACGCTGCCGCCTCAGGCCTCGCCGGATACTTGCTCCACACCGTCGGCTGGCAAGCCATGAACTACGCCGCCCTTCCCTTCTTGTTCTTGAGCCTGATCGCGCTGCCCTTCACCAGGGGCGCCCGTGTCGACGGCATCAGCTCGCAAGCTTAGTCACGATCCACTGCCCTTCCAGGCGGCGGACGATTGGAACTTTTGGGACCCTGGGACGTCAAACAGGGGGTGAAGGGCTTGGTTGCTAAGACTGGCTGGGGTTTGCTGGGGTTCTTGCTGTGCGCACCTTTGGCGACGGCGACCCAGGCCAAGTCGGCCAGCGTTACGCCTGGACCAATCGTCGCTCCAGCCCCGCAACCTGCCGTGGTCGCGGTGCGGAGCCCGGGCAGCGCCGACTTAGATCCGAGCAATGACTTTGAAGTCGCACCGCCGGATATCATCGAGAATTGTGAGGCGTTGCTGAAGGAAGCGGGAGTGCAGTTCAAAACGGCAGAGCTGCCCGTACACAAACAAAAGAAGAACACCTTCGACTGCGGCGCGGCGCAGGCCGTTCAGTATCGGCGGGGACCGGGGGAGATCCGCTACAGCTCTTCACCCATTCTCAGCTGCCCCATGGCGCTTGGGCTCGCCCGCTTTGAGCGCGTGATTCAAGAAGAAGCACAGCGCGCGTTCGCAAGCCGGGTGCGGCGCATAGTGCACGTGGGCAGCTACGCGTGTCGTGAAATGGCGCGCTACCCGGGTTGGGTCAGCGAGCACAGTTACGCGAACGCGCTCGACATCAAAGAATTCGAACTGCAGAATGGCCGCACGATCACCGTGCTGCGCCACTATGACAGCACGCGCAAGAGCGACACCGCCGCACGCGAATTCCTACACACGCTGCTGCACCGCGCCTACCGCGACAACATCTTCTCTGTGGCGCTGGGTCCACCCTTCGATGCGCTGCACCGCGATCATTTCCACCTCGACGAAGCGCGCTACCGAGTCGATGGCACTGGGCCGTAGCGGCGCGCAGACGCTCACACGACGCGGCCGGGAGTTTCTTGAAAGCTCAGGGTGTAGCGGTCGTCCACTTGGCGCACGGTGACCGGTTCGCCGAAGGCGCGCGACAGCGTTTCGCTGGTGAGCACCTGTGATTTGGTGCCCTGAGCCAAAATGCGGCCGTTGGCGAGCAGCAGTACATGGCTGAACACCCCGGCAATTTCCTCCACATGGTGCGTCACCAGTACCAAACTGGGCGCCTCGGCACGCCGCCCCAGCGCGTCGATGAAGCGTATGAAGTGCTCGCGCGCCGGCGGATCGAGCCCGGCACAGGGCTCGTCCAAGATGAGCAACTTCGGATTGGCCATCAGCGCACGCGCAATCAACAAGCGCT
>DATJEQ010000072.1:0-29289 GCA_035496495.1 Polyangiaceae bacterium | reverse complement strand
AGCTCGAGGCGTACTTTCTGCAAGCAGCGGGGTTCAGCGTGGCGTTCGCCGTTGATGGTCACGCTGCGTTGGCACAAGCGCGCGAGCTGCTCCCTGACGTCATCGTGACCGAGGTTTTGGTCCCCAAGCTGGATGGATTGGCGCTGTGCCGCAAGCTCAAGGAAGATACGGCCACGCGCAGCATCTCCGTCTTGATCTTCAGCATTCTCGCCGTGGGTGCACGAGCCAACGAAGCCGGAGCCGACGCATTCTTGAGCAAGCCATTGGCTGAACGCCGTTTAGTCACCACCGTGCAGGATCTTCTCGAAAAGCGAAACAACACCCCCAGGAATCCCCGATGAGCAAGCAACAAGAGGCAAGCGGGTTAGCTCGCATCACGACGGGGAACGCGGAGCTCGACTCCATCCTACATGGCGGCTTTCCAGCGAATTCGCTCAACATCATCATGGGCGAGCCGGGGAGCGGCAAGACGGTGATGGCTGAGCATCTGATATTTGCCAATGCAAAGGCTGGTGATCGCCCGATCTTGTACTTGACCACGCTGTCAGAGCCACTGGAAAAGATGGTGCACTATCTGCAGCAGTTCACCTTCTTCGATGAAGAGCTGCTGGTTTCGGGCGCTGTCATCTACGACTCGATCGGCGAAGAGTTGCAGAAGCAAGGTGTCAGTGCCCTGATGCCGAAATTGAAAGAAGTCATCAAGACCCTGTCGCCCAAAATCGTCGTGGTCGACTCGTTCAAGGCGATTCACGACCTAGCGACGTCCGTAGCGGAGATGCGCCGCATGTTGTACGAGGTTTCCGGGTTGCTCGCCGCCTACGAAACCACGGCATTCCTGGTTGGTGAGTACGGCGAGGAGATGATCGCATCGTTTCCGGAGTTTGCCGTCGCCGATGGGATGGTCGCGCTGGCGCGCAAGAAAACGGGCCTGCGCGACGAGCGTTACCTGCGAGTGCTGAAGCTGCGCGGCAGCGGGTATCAAGAGGGTCTGCACGCCTTTCGCATCAACGCCACTGGCATGGCCGTGCACCCGCGCCTGACGAGTCCAGAGGTTCCGGCCAACTACGAGAGCAACGAGGTTCGGGTTCCGACGGGCGTCAGCGCAATGGATACCATGCTCAAAGGGGGTTTCCTCGCCGGCAGCTCGACCTTGATCCAAGGTCCAACGGGTTCGGGCAAGACCACGCTGGCATTGCAATTCATCTTGGAGGGACTGCGGCAAGGCGAGCAGTGTCTGTACGTCAATTTTCAAGAGAACCCCACCCAACTTTCGCGTCAGATCAAGAGCCTGGGTGGAAACGTGACGGGCCCTGAAGCCAAGGGCCTGCATCGACTCTACACCTCGCCGGTAGAGCTGCAGATCGACAGCATCGTTTTGGAGCTGTTTCAGACCATCCAAAAACACAAAATCAAACGGGTCGCGGTCGATGCCTTGGGTGATCTGGTCGCTGCCGCGGGCGATCCGCAACGACTGCTCAACTATCTGTACGCGCTGTTGCAGCACCTCGTGGTGGGCGGGGTGACTAGCGTGCTGACGCTGGAAACGATTGGCGCAGGCGGTTTTCCGGGTCGCATCGAACAGGCGTTTGCGGGTCAAATGAGCGCTTTCAGCGACGCCATCCTGGGCCTGGATGTAGAGCGCAAAGGCGACAGCACGCGCAGAATCTTGCGGGTCGTCAAAGCCCGCGGCACGGAGCACGATATGAATGTTCGCGAGCTTAAGATCACCTCGAACGGCGTCGAGGTCGTGTGATTCTCCAAAATACTCCACCGCAGGATGAGCGCTTGCAGCAAGTGCGCATGCTCACCGAGCTGAGCCGCGCGCTGACCTATGCAGTGTCGCTCGACGAGGTGCTGCGGCTGACAGTGGAACGCGCGGCCGCCATTCTGCACACGGACAAGGCGGTCTTGATGCTCGCGCGGGAAAACGGGATGCTCGCAGTCCGTTCTTCGTTCGGCATCGAACGCGAAACGGCGGAAAGCTTCCAAGAGCCGCTCGACGAGCGTTTGATGCCGCGTCTACAGGGGTTGCTCAGCGTGACGCCGGAGCGCTTTCTCGGCGTACCGCTGGTGGTGGGCGGCGAAGTCACCGGTATTTTAGCGGTTGCTCTGCCACCGGGGACTACCGGCACGCCGGATCAGGAATGGTTGCTTTCAGCGTTGGCGGATCAAGCAGCGGTGGCCTTGGAGAAGACGCGGCTCGACCAAGTTGCAGAGTTTCGTGAGCGATTGATCGGCATTGTCAGCCACGATCTGAGAAATCCCCTGAACGCAATCTTGCTCGGCGCCACCCTGCTCGAAGAAGAAGAATTGGGCGAGCGCGCGCAGCATATCCTACGGCGTGTGCGTAACAGCACCGAGCTAGCGGGGCGCCTAATTCGAGACTTGCTCGACTACACCCAAGCGCATCTGGGCGGAGAAATTCCGGTCAACAAGGCAGCGGCCGACTTGACTGCGATCGTGCGCGAGGCGGTGGACGACGTGAACGCCACCAATCCCGGAGCTCGCGTGATACTGGAGGCGCAAGGCGAGACTCGCGGCCAATGGGACGTCGATCGCATGGGCCAGGTCCTCGGCAATCTGCTCTCGAACGCCTTGCAGTACAGTCCCGCCAATTCTCCTGTGCGCGTCGATCTGCGAAGGGAAGGGGATAGCGTGATAATCACCGTTCACAACGACGGTGCGGCGATCCCCGCCGATCAGTTGTTGCGCATCTTCGAACCCATGCGTCGCGGTGCGGTCGCCACCCTGAGCGCTGCGCTGCGCAGCGTCGGTCTCGGCCTGTATATCGTGCGTCACATCATCAAATCCCACGGCGGCTCGGTCGCCGTAACGTCCACCAACGAAGCCGGCACGACATTCATCGCGACGTTACCTCTGAGTTGATGGGTCCCTAATGCTCGCGCCCCGCGCGGCCGTAATACCTTTTCTGATGACGCTGGAACTTCAAAGCTCCGGGAACTCCTCTGAGCTCCCCGCGCGATCGCGACATTTCAGCACAAGTGAATACAGCTCTTTGCGCGAACGGCCGAGGCGCTGCGCCAGAACGTCGGCCAGGGCTTTGGTGCTTGCGCCCGCGTCCAGCGCTGTTTTGATTTCAATCATCAGCGCGGGATCATCCAATGCGGAGTCATCCGCGTCGTCGGATTGTTCGGGGGCCGCAGCGACCACCAGTGTGCACTCCCCGCGCCAGTTGTCGCCTAGCGCCGCAAGCTTTGACAAAGTATCGACGCGTACTTCTTCATGCAGCTTGCTCAGCTCGCGCGCAACACAGGCTTCGCGCTCCGGCATTAGGGCTGCCAGATCACTCAGGGTGTGGCCAACACGCCCCGGGGCTTCGAACAGCACGCAGGGCTCTTCGCTCACTGCGATACGTTCCAGCATCTCAGTGCGTTTTGCGCCTTTGCGCGGCAAGAAACCAAGGAAGAGGAACGCGCCGTTCACCAAACCGGATGCGGCGATGGCCGTGGTGACGGCGCTCGGACCGGGCACACTGATGACTTGCAGGCCCTCGCGGTGGCAAGCGCGAATGAGCTCCGTGCCCGGATCACTGACGCACGGAGTTCCAGCGTCGGTGACTAACCCCACGCTAGTGCCAGCTCGCACTTGCTCTAGGGCCTGAGCCACGGCGCGCTCTGAGCTGTGTGCATGCAGGGCCTGCACGCGCTTGTGATGGATCCCCAAATGAGTGAGCAACGCGCGCGTGCGGCGGGTGTCTTCGGCGCAGATCACCTCACATTCCTTGAGCGCTTCGACGGCGCGGGGCGTGATGTCGCTCAAGTTGCCGATGGGCGTCGCGATGACGTACAGCGTGCCGGCAGGTTTGGTTTCGAGATTCGACGGCACAGTTCAGACCGCTTATGCCACTTCTACGGCGTCGCCCAACTTGTCTCGCAAGTACTCACGCAATTTGCCGGTGATTCGGGCTTCCAATTGTCGGATGCGCTCGCGCGAAATGCCGAAATGATCCCCCAACTCTTGCAGGGTCATGGGCTCGTCAGCAACCAAGCGGCGTTCGAAGATTTCCAGCTCCTTGCCCTTCAATGTCTTTCTGAATTCTTCCAGGTGCCCCTTGAGTGCATCCGAAAGTTCGGCGGTTTCCGCGATGCGATCGGGGCCTGCAGCGCCGGTGGGCAATAACTCCATGCGCGATGTTTGCCGTCCTTCGCCGTCACCCACTGGCGCATCGAGCGAGGCGTCGCTGCGCGCAAGGCGGCGATCCATCTCCACCACGTCGCGTTCGTCGACTTGCAAGCTGGCGGCTATTTCGGCAGAGGTTGGCTCAATGCCCATGGCCGTCAGGCGCGCCTTCTCTTTGTTCAAATTGAAGAACAACTTGCGCTGTGCTTGCGTGGTGCCCAGCTTCACCATGCGCCAATTGTTGAGAATGTAGCGCAGCATGTACGCACGGATCCACCAGGCGGCATAACTGGAGAGCTTCACTCCGCGGTAAGGGTCGTAGCGCTTGACTGCTTGCATCAAGCCAATGTTCCCTTCTTGGATCAGATCCATCATGTTCCTGTAAGCGCGGCGGTATTCGTAAGCGAGCTTCACCACCAAGCGCAGATTCGCCGTGACCAAGCGCGCTGCGGCGTCGACATCGCCGGTCTTTGCGTAGTGCACTGCGAGCGTGTGTTCGTCTTCTCGACTGAGCAACGCGTGCCGTTCCACCTCGCGCATGTAGACGGTCAGCGGATCGCTGCGCGCCAAGGCGGTGGAGCCGCGCAACGGTTCCCTGAGTTGTGTGGAGGCGAACGCATCCGACCGTTCGCTCGCAGCTTCACGGGCGGCCTGCTCCGCCAATTGTTCGTCGTTCAAATCACTGTCGCCGTCGCCCGCGCCGTCGTCCGCGCCGTCGCCTTCTTGCGAGGACTCCGGCGTCTCGGCGTCGTCTGCCGATCGTGCTGAGTCGGCTTTGTGGGCGGTTTTTTTCTTGGACACGTCGAGCGGCGGGCGTTGTGAGATCCCAGGCGCACTCTTAGCAGAGGTTTGCCCAAAACCCAGCAACCCATGCAGGAGTCGCGGGCTTATCCCTGCGCTGCGCCTGCGCCCGTTGTGAGGGCCACCCCGCTGTGGTAGTTCAGCGGGGCCGTGGCAGAGGCTTCGCTATTCGACACGCTGGGCGGCGAAATGGCGCTCAGCGTGATTATTGACCGCTTCATGGAGCGCGTCTTCGCCGATTCAATGATTGGGTTCTTTTTCGCCCGTGCGGATAAAGCGCGCATCAAACAGAAGGAATATGAGTTGGCTGCGTCCTCGCTGGGTGGCCCAGTCGCGTATTCGGGTCGGTCGCTTCAAGTGGCCCACGCCGCACACCCGATTGCGGCCGCGCACTTCCACCGTCGCTTAGAAATCTTGAAGCAAACACTGAAGGAATTTCAAGTCCCGCAAAATGTAGCCCACTATTGGATCGGCCACAACGAGCGTCTGTTCTCCAGCATTGTAGTGGGCGACCCGGCGTGTGGCCCCGCAACCAACGCGGACTCGCCGAAGCGAGGCGCGCAGTGAGGCCGAATGTTCTCTCTATGCGCAGTGTTCTCTTGGTGCAGCAGCATTGGGCCCCACTGATCACTACGGGCGCGCTGCTCGCGCTGGTGGCGTGTTCCACTTCAGGGTCGGCCTGGGTTGCAGAAGGGGCGCATGACACGCAGAGCGACGATCAATACAACGACTTGCAGTGGCCGGAGGAAGAGGGGGCCCCCAAAAATCCAAAATTGCGAAGTCAACGCATCGG
Source organism: Polyangiaceae bacterium (assembly GCA_035496495.1). Classification (GTDB taxonomy): domain Bacteria; phylum Myxococcota_A; class Polyangia; order Polyangiales; family Polyangiaceae; genus SZUA-265. The sequence continues at coordinate 23,555 of DATJEQ010000072.1, read as the reverse complement.
CGAGGGCGAAGAAGACGAACAACCACAAATGCCCGCGGCGGTAGCGCGGCGTGTCGCGGTGGCCGCGAGCGAAGGGCGCATGCTCGGTAGCTTTCGCAATACCTACTACCATTTCCCCAGTGAGAATGAATTCAGCGGAAACAACGTCGCCCTGTTCGACGCCAAATGCGATGCGATCAAGGAAGTCCCTCGGGACTTTCACGACGCGGTGTGTGTGCAAGGCAGTGGCCTCTTGAGCAACGGTGTCACCGTGAGTTTCGCCAAGCGCGATTGCAGTTGCGCGCTGGAGTGCCCACGCACGGGCCAGCACATTTGCTTCGATGCGTTGGAGAAAGATCGATTCCCCTGGGGGCGCGGGGCTGCGGGCAAGGCGATCACGCCGTTGCTCACCGTGGCGGTCGACACCGATGTGATCCCGCTGGGTACCCCGATTTACATTCCGGAATACGCGGGCATCCCGCGCGACGGCGCGCAGCGGAGCTTTCATGACGGCTGCTTCATTGCGCAAGATCGCGGGCTAAAAGTGAAAGGGCGACACGTCGATGTGTTCGTGGGCGACGCAGCGACCGCCGAGCTGTGGAATCGATTGGTGCCCAGCAACCAGGGCGTGACCGTCGTGGTCGACAGCCCGCGCTGCAATCGTTGAAGGGGTCGATGTGTCGAGAGCGCCGCACACTGCTGCCAGCTTGGGAATTGTGGGGTTATTCGCCTCATTGTTGCTGGTCCAGGCCTGTGATCGCTCAACCGATCTGATCGCCGGGCACCTGCATTCGGCGACATCTGTCGCCGGCGGGGGTTCGACTGCGCTCACCCCGGAGGGGGGGAGTGGTGGGCAACCGGTGGGGGTGACGGGCGGTGCGGATGCCGGAATGCAAGGCGGCGCGGCGGGCACAGCGCAGGGCGGCGCGCCGACAGCCGATGCCGGCAACGCGACCTCATCCATGCGACCCTGCGGTACGGGTACTGCGCCTTGCCCGGCCGACGAATACTGTTCTTTCGCGGGCGTGCCCGCTTGCGGCAGCGGCGCTTTGGGTCATTGCACGCAACGACCGCCGGCGTGCCCGACGGATTGCCTATCGCCGATGCCCTGTGCGTGTAACGGGCAACGTTATTGCAATGACTGCGTGGCGCAAGCCGACGGTTTCGACGTTGGGCCCGACAATGTTTGTCAAATTCGGCATTGCGGCTCGTGGTTGGGCATCAGCTGCAGCGACAGCGAATTCTGCGATTTCCCTGACATTCTCTGCGGCGCGGGCAAATTCGGCAATTGCCTGGTGCGCTCGAATATCTCGGTGTGCCCCACCACTTGCGATCCCACCTGCGCGTGCGATGGCCTTTCCTACTGCACCGAGTGCGAGGCCAACGTGGCGGGATTCGACCGCGCGCCAGCCTGCCCCTAGCGCCGACTTGCGATCAGATACTAATCTGAGAGCGCTGTGTTCATCTGCACCGCAGTGTTCATCTGCAGCGCAGTGAGCAACCGACTGCGCAGGCCACCAAAGGCTCCGTTGGAGAGCAGTACCACGACGTCACCGTTGATCACGGTGGCCTGCAAGTGCGCCACAATGGCGTCCAGCGATTCGAACGCGGCGGCTTCTCTGCCCGCCGTACGCAAGCTGGCTACTAACTGTTCCCGATCCAGCGATTCGCCCGAAGGGAGTTTACGCCCCAATGGGGCCACCACAATTTCGTCGGCACCAAGAAAACTCTCGGCGTAAGCTTCTTGGTGCAGCTTGCGACACGCAGTGGCGCTGCGGGCTTCAAAAATGGCCGTGAGTTTGCTGCCTGGGTGGCGCGCGCGCAGTGCGCTCAGAGTCTCTTTCACTGCCGTGGGATGGTGCGCAAAATCGTCATATAAAAATGCACCCCGCGGTGTGCCCAGCAGCTGTTGACGTCGTTCAACACCTTTGAATTGCAGCAGGGCGCTGCCCAGATTTGCGATCTTGGCTTGATAGCCCTGTGCACATGCTGCGATGGCCGCCAGCGCATTGCGCAAATTGTGGCGACCCGGCAGCGGGCAAACGAAACGCCCGGCCTGCACGCCGCCGGCAAAGAGATCGAATTGGGTGCTCTGAGGCGTCACCGAGCCAAGCGACGCGCACCAGTGCGGGCTTGCGAAATGCGGCTCGTCTTCCAACCCGAAGTAAGCAACTGGCGCCTTGCCGTGCTGTTGCACCAATTCAACGACGTTGCGATCGCTGGCGTTGGCGACGATCAATCCCTTTTCTGGGACCAGTTCGATGAAGCGACTGAATGCGTCCAAGTAGCTTTCCGGCGTGGGATAAATGTCGATGTGATCGTGCTCAATCGACGTGATGATGGCGACTTCGGGTTTGTAGTGGATGAATTTGGGGGTTTTTTCGAAATACGCCGTGTCGTATTCGTCGCCCTCGATCACGAAAATGCGCGGCTGGGCATTCGCCTTGGGCGGATTGGGGTTGAGCAGCGGCAACCTTTTTTGCTGCGCTGGCAACGCACGGAAGCTCTGCCCGAAATTCAACGGGATGCCGCCCACCAGGAAGCCGGGCTCCAGCCCGCACGCGTCCAGAAGCCAAGCACACAGACTCGTGGTCGTTGTCTTACCGTGAGTGCCGGCTACCACCAGCGAGCGGGCATCGGGCAATACAAAGCGCTGCAAGGCGCCCGCGACGTGTGTGAAGGGCAACCCCATTTCGCGAGCGGCCACAGCTTCGGGGTTGTCACTGCGGCACACATTGCCGATGACGACCAAATCCGGTCGCGGCTGCAGGTGCAAAGGGTCGAACCCTTGCATGCACTGCACTCCCGCGCTCAATAGCGCGGGGCCCATCGGCGGGTCGAACGACGTGTCGCTGCCGCTGATTGTGTGCCCGAGCTGCTTCAAAAGGCCCGCCAGTGAGGCCATGGCCGTACCCGAAACAGCGACGATGTGGATGTGCACTGGGGCGCGTTTACAACGCTCTTTGAAGGCGGGCAACCGTTGTGCGACGCTCAAGCGCCATGGTCGATCTCAGCGCGCAGCTGGCCGCAAGCATTGAGCACACCAGGCTCGCGGCCAACACGACCCGCCGCGACGTTGAGCAGTTGTGCTCGGAGGCGTTGCAGCACGGCTTTTTCGGTGTGTGCGTCAATCCGCTGTTCGTGGCTGCGGCGCGTGCGGCTTTGGGCAACAGTGCGCCGCGGGTCGTCACGGTGGTCGGCTTTCCCTTGGGCGCCACGCTGCCCGCCGTGCTCGCCCATGAAACACGGCAAGTGCTGGCGCTCGGCGCGCATGAAATCGACATGGTCATCCCGGTCGGTGCCGCGTTGGAAGGCGATTTCGAGCAGGTGACACAACACGTACAGGCCGTGCGCGAGGCCAGCCCGAGCGCTGTGCTCAAGATCATCTTGGAGACCGGCTACTTCAATTCGCAGCAGATTGAAGCGTGCGCCAAAGCTGCGCTGCGCGCTCATCCGCAGTTCCTGAAGACGTCGACGGGCTTCGGCCCACGCGGTGCCAGCCTCGAAGATGTGCGGCAATTGAAGGCGCTGTGTCCCGCGGGCGTTGGGGTCAAGGCATCGGGCGGCATTCGCACACGCGCTTTCGCCCTGGAGCTGCTCGGTGCCGGCGCCACGCGGCTGGGCACTTCGAGTTCAATCGCCCTGTTAGGCTAACGTCAGCGACTGAGCGCTACTTGTGAATGCTGACCATAGTCCGCTGTGCGTCGGGGCGATCGTCGGCAATGCCGTGCCAGCCTTGCGGCAGCGCGGGCCCTGCCCAATGCCACAGATGCGCTGCATCGTAAGGCGAAAACTGGATATTGCCCGGACCGTGTCCTAGGCCAAAGCGATCGTGCCAGTAGGCACCGTGCAACCATTGCCCGGAGCTGAGCTCTAATGCCCAGGGCACATCGTGCATCTCCACGCCATCGGCGAAGCGCCGCGCGTCCGTGCCCACCGCGGTGATGTGCTTGAATGTGATTGGGAAATCACCGCGGATTGTCGCAGCCGCCGCGTTGGGATCGCCCATGCGATCTTCGCCCACGCTGACCAACGTTGCGTACACCGGCCGCTTTCCTTCGTACATCACCGCGGTGCCTGCCAACACGCTGATATCCACCCAGTGGGTGCCATCCTGAACAAAATCCGGAAAATCACTGCGCGACTGAATGACCGTGACGTCTTTCTGCCGGATCCACTTGCCCCCCGGGATTGCCCAGAAGCGTTCTTTCTGCACTGTGCGGCTCTTGCCATCGAGCGCGACCTTGTAATGAAAAGAGAGATCTTGCGCTTTGCGAGGGTCGTCTTTGTCGAGTTGCCAGGCGTTCACGCCGCGTTTGACGACGAATGCAACCGGTAAGGATTGAGCCTCGTCCAAAGTGATGCCTTTGAACTCGCTCAAGCGGGCGGCTTCCAATTCGTTGGTATCAATGAATCGCCCATCGGTCATCATTGCCAAATGCAGCGGCTTCTTCTCTTCGTCTAAAGCTTGCCAGGATCCGATCACGGCAAGCCCACTGCGGCTTGGCACATCCGCGAGCGCCCGCACGCTGCCTTCTTGATCCGCGCTCGCCTCCCAAGTTGGCGTATCGTCGCGGGTGCGCGCATAAGTATAAGGCAAGTTGGCATCGAGCTTGGGCTGGGTCGCCATCGCCAACAACGTGGGGTGCTCCGGATCCAGCGAAGCGCTTTCACCCACGCACACGAAGCCGCGCGGATAAACCGCGTACCAGCCATTCGGACAACCGACGCTGCCGGACAATGCCGTCGCGCGCGCCACCGTGGAGCCCGCGTGCAAGTAGCCGATGAGCTTGGAGCCCTTTTCAGGTCGCTCCAAGATTGGCGTCACATTGGCGATGCTGCCCAGGCGCGGGCCGTCGGCGAAGACCTGGGGCGTAGGATTGACGGTGGGGGTCTGTTTGCTGAGGGTGGGCCCCAACTCGCTTCGCCCGTGGCAGCCAAATAGGCCTGCGGCGCCGACGGCGATTACCGTCCAGGTGAAAATTCGACCGCGCACCAGAGTCCGGCTCTCATATCGGAGGTTTTTCGGCCCAGTTTGTTGCTGCTGACCCCCCCGCAGCCAACTGCCTTGAGCCATGCCCCTTGACCTATGCGGCTTGCTGTCGGCTAACTCCCGCTGTGCGTCGCGCCCCGTGGATCTTGCTGCCGCTGCTCTGCGTCCTCGTCAGCCCCGCGCGCGCCGCCGACGACCAAAGCGAGGTTCAATACCGCCCCCCGCCGCCCGAGCGCCGCGGCGATTTCGCGGTGAGCCTGACTTTGGGCAGCGGCCTGGCTGTTGCCCAGGGCTCTCCCAATGAAGTCGAGAAACTGAATGATCCCGCGTTCCAGCAGCACACAGGCGCGGCTTTCCAGCTCGGCAATGAATTGTGGCTAGGCGCGGCGCTGCGCGACTGGTTCGTGCTCGGCTTTGGCTTGGCGCAGCGCGGGTCGCACGGCGGACCGGTGCAAGTCAGCACTTCAAGCTTCATCACTCACTTGGAATTCTATCCGCTGTTCGCCCAGGGGGGCGCGCTGAGGGATCTGTCAATCTACGGAGAATTTGGGGCGGGTTCGGGCAAGATGGTGCGCAGGGGGCAGCAAGTCGCCAACGCCGGGGTGCTCTCAACAATTGCCACGGGCATCGTTTTCGAGCCGTTGCGCTGGGGTGGCTTTGCCGCAGGCCCGGCGCTGCAATACATGCATCAATTCAGCCCTTCGCTGCGCGCGGATTTCGTGGGTTTGGGCTTTCGCGTCGCATTCTACGCGAGCGGCAACTGAAGTCAGACGCAACGCGTCGTAGTCGTGACCGCTTTGCACTGCGCACATGTGTGTGCGTGTAGCCAAATTGCATCGGCACCAGATGAAGAACACCGTGCAATCCGATGGCGCCGTCGGACACTGGGGATAGTGTTAAAATAAAACATGTCTCCGGGGTTGCTCGGACACAAGCGGGCCGGGTAATGGTGCCAGGTAGTGGTGATTGGATCGCTTGATTGGAGTTGGGGAAATGATTCGTGCAAGAGGTGCTGTCCTGAGGGTGGGGCTGCTCGGTTTGTGTGTTGTGCTGAACGCTTGCGGCGGGGGTGCGAATAGCGCAACGGGCAACGGTAATAGCTTCGCTGGTGACAGCACAGGCATGGGGACGGGTGGCACCGCCGGGGTCGGCAGCGGCCAATCGGGCGCGAGCAACTCGACTGGTGGTGGGGATAATATGAACCCCAACGGCTTTACCGGCGCACCGGGTGGCTTCGGCAATATGGGCGATGTTGATGCCGAGGTGTTCGGCGATGCGGGGCCCGCTTGCGGTGACGGTGTCATTCAGCCGCCTGAACAATGCGATGACGGCAACAGCTTGCCGGGTGACGGCTGCAACGGCGCCTGCGCGCTTGAGCCGAATTTCAGTTGCCCCACGCCCGGCCGGCAGTGCCTCAACACCGTGGTGTGCGGCGACGGTGTGCTCGGTGGCGCTGAAGTCTGCGACGATGGCAACACCGATAGCAACGACGGTTGTGTGTCGAGCTGCGATGCGATTGAGCCGTTCTACGCATGCCCAAATGCGGGGCAGATGTGTGTTTCGCTGGCCAGCTGCGGCGACGGGCGCATTTCTCAAGGCGAAGCCTGCGACGACAGCAATGTGCTCGCGGGCGACGGTTGTGACGACACCTGTCAAATCGAGGCCGGCTACGTGTGCCCAGTAGTGGGGGATTTGTGCACGGAAGATCTGTACTGCGGCGACGGCAAGCTCAGCGGCAATGAGCAATGCGACGACGGCAACAACACCGACGGTGATGGCTGCACCGCAACCTGTGGTCAAGAGCCGTTCTACGCCTGCGCCACACCGGGCCAACAGTGCACCTATGTGGTGGTGTGCGGTGACGCCAAAGTGCAGGACCAAGAAACCTGCGACGATGGCAACAACGATCCGGGCGACGGCTGCGACGATAACTGTGTTCTGGAAGATGGCTGGGCGTGCCCCATAGTGGGTTCGCGCTGTGAAGCTGCGGCTTGTGGCGACAACATCATTGCAGGCAACGAAGAATGTGAAGACGGCAACGCGACGGCAGGCGACGGCTGTGATGCGAATTGCTTCGTAGAGAGCGCCTATGCCTGTACGAACACGGCTTTGGCCTCACCGCAATCGAGCTGCCATCTGACGGTGTGCAACGACGGCACCAAAGAGGGCAGCGAGCCGTGCGACGATGGCAACAACGTCGTGGGCGATGGCTGCAATCCGAATTGCGAAGTGGAGCCCAGTTGCCCGAAGCAAGGGGGCGCGTGCAGTTCGCAATGTGGCGACGGCCTGGTCTTGCCGGGTGACAACGAGGAATGTGACGACGGCAACACGAAAGACGGGGATGGCTGTTCCAGTACTTGCACGATCGAGCAGGGCTACGACTGCCAGCTGGTCGGCACGTTGCCCACCAGCCTCACCATTCCGTTCACGTTCCGCGATTTCGTGGCGTTCCCGAGTCAAACCACCGCGATGCAGCGGCATCCAGATTTTCAGAATGGCTGTTTTGTCGGGGGGAACGACGAAATAGTCGCAGGCACGCTGGATGTTGACGGCAAGCCCGTCAATTCCGGTCTGTGCGTCTTGCCCCCACCTGCTCCCGCTGCGCCCCCCAACTGCACCATCGACGTGGGTTACCACGCCAACCCGGGTCAGTGCGACGACTTGGATACTTGCCCGACCATTGCGGAAACGGATTGCCAGCAAGCAACGCACCCCAACCATCCGCTGGCGACTCATCCAGGGGTTGATCCGTTCTATTACTGGTACCGCGATACTGCAGATGTCAACAAGACGTTGGTCGTCCCCGAAACCCTCAACCAAACCGCTGGCGTTTACAATTATACCAACAACAACCTGTTCCCGTTCAATGGCGGCGGTTGGGTTGCCTCGGGCGATGAAGTCACCTTCGCGGGTAACAACTACGGTTTCACAAGCGAAGTGCGCTATTGGTTCACTTTTAAGGGCGACGGCACTGAGGTGCTTAGTTTCACCGGAGATGACGACCTGTACGTGTTCATCAACGGCAAACTGGCATTGTCGATCGGCAACAAGCATGGCGCCCTGACGCGCACCATCACGCTGACCTCTGGCGCAAACAATGCCGCAACGTCGACTTGCACGGGCGGCTGTACGATACCGACTCGTGACATCGGGCCGATGACCGTCGGTGACGTCTATGAGATCGTCATCTTCCATGCAGAGCGACAGGCCGTTGCATCGGATTTCAATCTGTCACTCACTGGCTTCGTTAAAGCAAAGAGTGTGTGCACCAGTGTCTGTGGCGACGGTATTCTCACCAAAGACGAGCAATGCGACGATGGTGCGGCAAACGCCGACGGTTACGGCACGTGTCAGACGAATTGCACGCGTGGCTCCTATTGCGGCGACGGCCATGTGGATGTGGGTCACGAGCAGTGCGACGACGGCGTGAATCTCAGTCAGTACGGCGGTTGCGCGCCGGGCTGCGTGAATGGGCCCTACTGCGGGGACGGCGCAACTCAGCCGGTTGGTAACGAGGCATGCGACGACGGCGTGAACGATGGCGGTTACGGCGAATGTGCTCCTCTGTGCAAGCTGGGGCCGCGCTGTGGTGACGTGGTGGTGCAAGCTGCCAACGGCGAACAATGCGACGATGGCGACAACAACGGCGGATACGGCGAATGTGCCCCCGGGTGCCTGCTGGGGCAGCGCTGTGGCGACGGCGTGGTGCAATCGGCCCAGGGTGAAACCTGCGACGACGGCGTCAACGACGGCACTTATGGCGGTTGCACCGCGGGCTGCAAGTTAGGGCCGCGCTGTGGCGACTCCATCAAGCAAGGCGGAGCCGGCGAAGAATGCGACGACGGCGTCAACGACGGCAGCTATGGTAAGTGTGCGCCCGGCTGCAAGCTGGGGCCCCGCTGCGGTGACGGTGTGCGTCAGGCCGCGGACGGCGAGCAATGCGACGACGGCATCAACGACGGCGGCTACGGCGAATGCGCCGCGGGCTGCAAGCTGGGGCCGCATTGCGGCGACGGCACCGTGCAGGCCACGGCCGGCGAACAATGTGACGATGGCAACCAGATCTCGCACGATGGCTGCAGCAGCGGCTGTCAAACCGAGATGATCATCAAGTGACGGTGTGATGGCCGCTCAGGGTTCCTGCGGCGTGGTGGCACTGACCACCCGCTGGTGCCCACCGTAGTCGCGCTGCAGCTCGATTGCGGCGAAGCCATTTTCCGCAAACAAATCGCTGACAGCGGGGGCTTGTCCGGCTCCGACTTCCATCGCGAGCAGCCCACCTGGGTTCAAATGACGGCGCGCTTGAGGCACAATTTTTCGTATCAATTGCAACCCGTCATCGCCGCCATCGAGCGCGAGGCGAGGCTCGAAGTCGCGGACGTCGACGGGCAGCGCTGAGATCTCAGCCGAGCCGATATAGGGTGGATTGCAGGTGATCACATCGAAGCGCTGATCCGAAAGTGCCGCAAAGAGATCGCTGTGCACGAACGCGACGTGGTGTGCCTCACCGAGCCGCAGCGCATTGTTCCGCGCCACATCCAGTGCGTCATTGGAGATATCAGCTGCAATAATGCGCCAAGTGGTGCGCGCGTGACCCAACGCAATGGCAACACAGCCCGACCCGGTACACAGATCCAGCACCTGAGCGAACAGCGACTGGCTCGCTGTACGGCGTAGCGCGACCTCGATCAACGTTTCTGTGTCAGGGCGGGGGATGAGCACCCGTGAATCGACTTGAAAATCCAAGCCATAGAACTCGCGCCGGCCCAGGATGTAGGCACTGGGCTCGCCGCTTCTGCGGCGTTGGATCAGGGCACGCAGAGACTGCAGTTCTGGTGGGCTGAGCACACGCTGGTTATCGGCAATCAAACGAATGCGGGGGACAGCGAGCGCATGCGCGAGCAGCAACTCTGCTTCCAGGCCGGGGGAGGCGAGGCCGCGGGCTGCAAAATCTTGCGTCGCCCAAGTCAGCACCCGGCGGATCGTCCACGGATCCACGCGCTCGGGGGCGCTCGCTGCCGCGTCGCGTTCGCCTGACGTCACATTGCGCCCAGCTGCTGCTTTGCAGAACTGACCGCTGCTTCGACTTCCTGTCGCAGCGCTGTCAAACGCTGCTCACTGCCGGCTTCACAACGCAGCACTAAGAGCGGCCCGGTGTTGGATGCGCGCACCAGGCCCCAGGAGCCGTCGTCGTAGTTCATGCGCACGCCGTCAATCTCCGACAGCGTTACCTTGCCCCTGAAATGTTGTTTCACCGCGTCGACCACCTGGAACTTCAGCGCGTCGGGGCAGGGCACGCGGATTTCCGGCGTTGAATGTCCTTTGGGCAGATCGAGCAGTAACTCAGCGGGGCTCTTGCCCGTTTCCGCGACGATTTCCAGCATGCGTAGGGCCGCGTAAATGCCGTCGTCGTAGCCAAAGTAGCGGTCCGCAAAGAAGAAATGCCCGCTCATTTCACCCGCCAAAAGCGCATGCTGCTCTTTCATCTTTTGTTTGATCAGCGAGTGCCCCGTCTTCCACATCAAGCCGGTGCCCCCGTGGGCGTTGACGTCGTCGAACAGGGATTGCGAACATTTCACATCGCCGATTACGGTGGCGCCCGGGTTGGTGCGCAATACTCGCCGAGCGAACAATGCCAGTAAGCGATCTCCCCAAATTAGCTCGCCGCTCTTGTCGACCACACCCAGCCGATCACCGTCGCCGTCCCAAGCGAGGCCCATCAGCGCACCGCTTCGTTTCACTTCAGCCACGAGCGCACTTAGATTTTCCGGCACGGTGGGATCGGGGTGGTGGTTAGGAAAATTGCCGTCCATCTCGCAGTAGAGCGCGGCCGGATTGCAACCCAGCTCACGGAGCACTCTAAGACCCAATGGGCCTGCGGCGCCGTTGCCGGCGTCCACCGCGAAGGCGATCGTAGGGTTGGCGATGGTAACGGCGCTCTTCAACTTAGCCAGGTACGCGTCATCCAAGTTCATTTCCTTGAGCGAACCGGGCGTGGCAGCAGCTTTGAGTGAGCCGCTTTCGATCAAGGCGCGAAGCTCTTGAATTTGCTGGCCGAAAAAAGGACCCACCCCCTTCATCAGCTTGAAGCCGTTCTCGGCCGGAGGATTGTGGCTGCCGGTGATCATAACGCCGCCATCAGCGGTCAAATGATGCACGGCAAAGTACATCAACGGCGTTGGCCCCACCCCGATGTCCATCACCTGACAGCCACCTTTGACGAGCCCTGCCACCAAGGCGTCACGCAAGCGCGGCCCCGAGGTGCGGCAATCACGCAAAACGACGATGCGCGGCGGTCTGCCTGCATTCGCCATCAGCTGCGCCAGGCCTTGCCCCAGCTGTTCGATCAGCGGGCTCTGAAGGTCGCTCTCGGCAACCCCCCGGATGTCGTATTCGCGAAAAATATGGGCTGGGATCACGAGCATTCGCTATTCGATTCACTGTGGCGGAGCAAGTCACTGAGGCGGAGCAAGGCAGCTTTGGGAGGCCGGGCAGTGCTCGCCCACGCGGTCGGGGTACCAGGCCCCTTGAAGGTAGTACAGGACACCGGGGCCGGTGGCCGTTTCCAGCCAGGTCATCGACGGGTCGGCGTAATGGCAGTCGGGGGGCGGAATAACCCAACTGCCCGGCGCCCACTGCCAGTGCTGCCCCACCCACAACCATTGCCCATCGAGCCAGGCGCAATCGGGCGAGGGCTCGTCCGGCACCTGTTCGATTTTCGCGGGAGGCGGCGCTGAATTGACCACGATGAGGTGCGCCGAAGAATCCCCGGTGGGTGCGCCCCGCGGCACCAGCGTTGGGCCAGAAGCGCAGCCGGTAACTGTCGCCGTCGCAATGAGAACGACGCGGGCACGCGCGACTGACGGAGTGATCATTGACCGAGGATCCAAGTGAAGTAGCGCTCTTTGATCGCGTCGCCCCAGACCATGTACTCCAACGCCGCGAGCGCCAAGAAAGGGCCGAAGGCGAGGCGCGCTTGCCCTAAACCAGGCTTGGCTTCGAACGCCAAGGGATCGTGGGCCAAATCCGCCTCCAGGGCTTTTCGTTCTTCGTCAGGCAGCGCCGCCAAATGCGCTTGCAGAGCACGCCGCTCTTCTTGCACCGCTTTGGGCTCATCGACTTTGCCGCGCGCGACGAACACAGCGATCACCAGCAACGTGCCCTGCACCGCGCCGGCTAGTAACGAAAACAGCGCGCCCGGCAAGCCAAACCAACAACCCACAGCGAACAACAACTTCGCATCGCCGAGCCCCATTCCGGGGTGACCGCGCACCAGACGATAGAGCCAGATAAACGGCACCCACACAATCAGGTATGCGAGCGCAGCGCCGATGATCAACTTGATGATGGGCACGTCACGCACCGGAGCGCTGAGCAGCCCCATGCATGCGAGCGGCCAGGTGATCTCATCGGGCAGCAGCATGTGTTCGAAATCGATGAACACCGCGGCCACGAGGCTCAGCGCGAAAAATAAAAAGATAGGGAATAACAGCAACCCCTCCGTGAGCGGTCGCGTGGGATCGTTCAGAACGGTTGCCTCAAGGACAGCCCAGGCCATCACGCCTCCCAACAGCTCGACCAATGGGTAGCGTGGGGCGATGCTGACCCCACAACAACGCGCTTTGCCTCGCAGCAGCAGCCAGCTGAGCACCGGAATATTGTCTGTGCTGCGAATCGGTTTGCCGCATGCGGGGCAGGCCGAAGGCGGGCGGACGACGCTGAGCCCTAAGGGCACGCGGTAGATCACGACGTTGAGGAAACTGCCCAGTGCGAGCCCGAACAGGACGGCAAAGAAGACCAAAAAGCCGTGCGGAAATTCGCTCAAGAGCATCCCCGACACGCTAACGTGCAAAAGCGCTCTGAACAAGCCGCGCCGAGACTTTTGCGCTGCAACCCGCCTGGATCAGGGCCCCGAAGCAGCGGAGCTCACCAGCTTCAGCACGTAGGTGACCGCGCCCTTCACGGAAGTCACATTGAAATGTTCTTCCGCCTGGTACTTGGTTGTCACTGCGTACGAGCCGTCGATCGTGGCCTTGGCGGCGACGTTGTACAGCAGTGCGAGTCCATCGCCCGTGGTGGTCGTCGCGGTGGGCGTGGTGCTCCAACTGTTGCCTTTCTTGTAAGCCACACCCTCTGCGAACGAAGAGCTGACTTCGACGCTGTCCTGAATGAAATACGATCCATCCGGCAAGGTACTGCTGATCGCAACAATCACGATCTGCCCTTTGTCGGGGTCGCGGGTGACACCAATGTCAGTGAACACTTTGTCGATCTGGTCGACCATGAAAACAGGCAGATAAGGCGCGTTGCCCGTGCGCGGCGCTTTTTGAAGCACGGTAGGCATGAAATCTCCTTCATGCACTGGCTCGATCAAAACGGGGCCCTGGCCTTTCTTTCCGCCGAGCAGCGTGAAGGGTACCTTGCCGTCCCACTGTCCGCACGCGAGCCCCGTGCCGCTGTTAGCTAACACGGTAATGTCCGCCGGAGTGGTGATCGGCACGGTGTCCATGTAGTTGAACCGGTCACTGTCGAAAGCGCGAGGCTCGCCAGAAAGGGCCGCAGCGCCAGACATGTCGGCGAGCGATTGTAACTTGGCGTCGTCAAAGCACTTCAGTGTGGGGGTGGGGGCCCCAGTGATTGGCGTCGCGTTACCGCTCGCATCGGCGCACGAAGGATCGTCAATGCAATCGAGCAAGAACGCAGACTTAGGGCCTTGGCCGCAGGCGACAACTCCGCACGCCGCGACGCTTACGAGAAGGCCACCCAGAGGAAGGCCACGGTGTCTGAATGTCCCCATTCAGCGCCGGATAATAGCGCTTGTGAGCGGCCCGGGCCAGCCTCTGGCGCGATAGTTGTTCTCGTAGTCGCGCCGTGGCAGACAGCGAGCGGAACTGAATGATTTCAATGACTAAGATTCTCATCATCAGCCTGGCTCTTTTCAGCCTTTATGGCTGTCGCTGTGGGGGCGATGGAGACAAACCCAAAGCCGGCGTTGAGGCTGTGGCGCGCAAGCCGCCGGAGCCCGTGAATCTGCGCGGCGCCGGGGCGAGCTTCCCTCAACGGCTGTACGCGCAATGGATCGCGCAATACGCGCAGCTGAGGCCCAGCGCGCAGATCGATTATCAGAGCAGCAATTCGGGTGCGGGACTGCGTGAAATGATCGTCAGCGCCGTTGATTTCGGCGCGACGGACGCACCGCTTGATCCGGGTGAGTTCAAGAGCGTGCCGTACCCCATGACGCAAGTGCCCACCACCTTGAGCGCAGTGGCTCTGGTGCACAGCGTGCCCGGCGTTGCACACTTGCAGCTGTCGCCCGAAGCGCTGGTCGGAATTTACTTGGGTGAAATCAAAAAGTGGAATGACGCGAAGATCGCGGCCGACAACCCCGATGTGAAGTTACCGGATGCCGATGTGAACGCCGTGTTCCGCAGCGATCCCAGTGGCACCACTGCCGCGTTCACCGATTACCTCAGCAAGGTGAGCGACGATTTCAAGCACAAGGTAGGCAGCGGTAAACACGTCAGCTGGGTCACCGGGTTGGGCGCCGCGGGCATTCAGGGCGTGATGGGGCAGCTGAAAACGATTCCTGGCGCAATCTCGTACATCGGGTTGCCGGATGTTGACGCAGGCGGCCTGACGATGGTGGCTGTGAAGAACAGTGCGGGGGAGTACATCATGCCCAACATCGGTGCCGTCGCTTCGGCCGCCGCCGGTGTGGCGTTGTCGGAAACGCTCGGCGCTTCGATCACGAATTCTCCGGCCAAAGGCGCCTACCCCATTTGTACATACAGCTACATTTTGCTGCGCAGTGATCGCGTCAATGAAAGCAAAACGCGCGGCGTAGCGGATTTTCTGTGGTGGGCGATCCACGAGGGGCAACGGGATGCGGCGTCGCTCAATTACGCACCACTGCCGGCCCAGGTGGTGAAGCAGATCGAACAACGCATCAAGCCGTTGACCTCGGGTGAGAACTGACCGTCGCGGTGTGTGGCGGGGATTGGCTGCGACGCGCTGAGTCATAACCCGAGGGTTCGGTGGGTCGGCCGGGCTCCGGTAGCTATGCTCGGCGAGGACAGCACAAAAGCTGCCCCATCGTAGGGGGCCCTTCAGGTGCAAAACCGGCTACGCACCTGCGCCACCGAGAAACCCGCTCAAGAATCGGCCGAAAACATTGCACCCCAAGGCCGCATGTTGGAAAAAACGGCCTGTTGATGAGCGAAACCCAGCCGATTCGATGCCTGGCGATTGCCAATCGCGGCGAGGCTGCGATGCGCTGCATTCGCGCGGTCAAGTCACTTGGCGCGCTCGAAGGTCAAGAGATCCGCGTCGTTGCGCTGTACACCGAACCCGATCGCACCGCGCCGTTTGTGCGCCACGCCGATGTGGCGATTCAATTGCCGATCAAGACGACCGCGGTTGCCGCCTACCTCGATCACGATTTGCTGGTGCGCACGCTGCGACGTGCCGAGGCGGATGCCGTGTGGCCCGGTTGGGGCTTTGTAGCAGAAGATCCCGCATTCGTCGATCGCGTCACGGCTGAAGGCATTCGCTTTTTGGGCCCCTCGGCGAACACCATGCGCGCGCTGGGCGACAAGATCTCTTCCAAGCATCTGGCAGAGCGCGCGCGTGTGCCGGTCACTGCTTGGAGCAAAGGCGTAGTCGCTAACGAAGAGGAAGCCCTGCGTCACGCCGATCGCATCGGATACCCGGTCGTGATCAAGGCTTCAGCAGGGGGCGGTGGGCGCGGCATTCGTGTCGTGCATGAGCGGACGCAGCTCGGGGCTCTGTTCAAATCCGCAGCATCCGAAGCGCAGAATGCTTTTGGCGATGGGCGCTTGTTCGTCGAGCAAATGGTGCGCGGCGGCCGCCACATCGAGGTGCAAATAGTCGCCGATCAACACGGCAACGTGATTGCACTGGGCAGTCGTGACTGTTCGGTGCAGCGGCGTCATCAGAAGGTGCTCGAAGAAGCGCCACCCATTGGGCTGCTGCCCGCGGTGCTCAAAGGCATCAAGCAGGCCGCAGTGCGTTTGGCGTCGGATGTCGGTTACTACGGTGTCGGCACCGTCGAGTTCTTGGTGCAGGGCAATGACTACTTCTTCCTGGAAATGAACCCGCGCCTGCAAGTGGAGCACGGCATCACCGAAGAACTCACCTCCACTGATTTAGTGCAGTTGCAAATCCGAATTGCGCGCGGCGAAAAGCTGCCGAATTTGCATTACGAAGAGCGCGGTTATTCGATCGAGGCCCGTGTGTGCGCCGAAGATCCGGACGCCGGATTCTTGCCGGCGCCTGGACGCATCGCTCGCTTCGATCCTGCACTCGGCACCCGCTTGCGCGTGGACACGGGCGTGGCATCTGAAAGCGTGGTGCCAGCGGATTTCGATTCGCTGATCGCCAAGGTGATTGCTAGCGGCGACACTCGGGAAGAAGCGCGCGCGCGGTTGGTCACGGCGTTGCGCGATTTCGATCTGGTGATCCAGGGTGGCGCAACGAACAAGAGCTATTTGCTCGAATTGTTGGAAACAGAAGCGTTCCGTCAAGGCGGCGTCGACACCGGTTGGCTGGATCGTTGGAATGAGAAGCGCACGCTCAATCGGCCCTACGCCGCGGAAGCCCTCGTGCTGGCTGCCATCCTGAGCTACCAGCGCGCGCGCGAAACGATGCGCTTCAACTTCTACCTGGATGCCGGCAACATCACCCCCGACAAGATCCCACCCAGCGTCGGTCAGCAAGTGGATCTGAGTTACGATGGCAAGCAATACAAGGTGGGCGTCTATGCCACCGGAGTTTCTCGTCATCGCGTGCACATGGACGGGCAGGTGGTCAGTGCTCAGCTGCAGATTTCCGGTGAACACGCCGCGCGTTTGCGCATTGGAGGGCGCGATTTGCGCGTGCTCTACGATGTGACCGACGCGGCGATTCGCGTGGAAATTGAGGGCAACGTGCACAAGTTGGGCCGCCAAACCGCCGGCCAAGTGCGTGCTGGCGCGCCCTCAATGGTGGTCGCGATCGCGGTAGCGCAGGGCGAACAGGTCAAAGTGGGGCAACGCCTCGGCCTTTTGGAAGCGATGAAAATGGAGATCGGCTTTGATTCACCGATCGACGGCACGGTGACCGAAATTCGCGTGCGTAAGGGTCAGCAGGTTGCAGCGGGCGATGTGATGCTCGTGATCGATCCGGCCGCAGCAGGGTCGGGCGGCAAGGTGGAGGTCCCCGCGTTGCAACTGCCGGCTGAGCGCGACCCGTTGGCGGTGCTGTTCAAACTGAGCGACGACAGCAAATTGGACGAGCCCGACTTGGAGCGTGCAGCGCGCGCAGGTGTGGAAGGCAGAAGGGCCGCGATGTTGGCGGTCAACGACGAGATCCGTCGCATTGTGCTCGGCTACGACGCATTCGAGCCGCGGGTGCAGAGCTTGATCCGTTTCTTAGAGGCTCCGATTCCGGAAGGGCTGCCACTCGAATTCCTCACCGAGCTGTGTCAGGTGAAGAGTCATCTGGGCACCTTCGCGGATATTGACCAGCTGTTCGTGCGCACCCAGCCCACCGGTGGCAGTGGAGAACTGGAATTTTCGAACAACGCCTTGGTGCAGATCTTCGTGCGCCGGATGCGCGCGCAAGGGGCAGGGCTGTCCGAGGCGTTCTTGGGCGAAGTGCGACGAGCACTCGCGCACTATGAGTACAATCACAGTGGCTTAGAATACAGCCCGGCTTTGGAGCGCGCTGTGCTGCGGCTGTTCGCTTCTCAGCTGAACTCGGAGCTGCGGTCACGGTTGATCCTGGCCGTGCTACGCCGGATCTCTGCGCTGTCGGAAGCCAATCTTCCGCTTTCACACGACGAGGAATTGCGCCAAACGCTGGTGCGCATTGCTTCTCTGCGCGGCCATGTTTCCGATCAGCTTGCCGATGCGGTGATTGACGCGAGCTACCGCATCTTTGAACGCCCGGAATTGGCGCAACAAGCCGAGCGCATTTCGAAAAGGCTAGAGCATTGGTTTTCCGATGCTCAGTCGCGGCCCAACGCCCCGCCCAGCGACGTACTGGGCGATCTGGCGCTGTTGCCTCCCGACCGGTTTCACGCCATTCGTCGTCGTTTGCGCGACAACGACAGTCGGCAGTCAGGTATCGCGTTAGCCGCCTACACGCGCAGGCTGTATGCACCGAAGACGCCCACTTTCCACCGAACCGGGCTCGTTTCGGGGCCCGCTTTGCAGCGCATGGAATTCGCCGACGGGCGTGTGGTGCTCTCGGCGATGTGCGGTCCCGACGAGATCGCGGAGACGATCGTCCATTTCAGCAACTCGGTGAAAGATCACGCCGTGTTTGCGTTCGAGTTGGTGGTGCCGCTTGAGAGCTTTGAAGATTGGGCGCCGTACGCTGAGGCGCTTGGGCGCGGCGTTGCGGCGGGCATGCCGGCCTCCCGTGTCACCCTATCGGTCGTGCCCGACGACGAAGAATCCTTCCACATCTCGTACGTGCGCGACAAGAACGGCGTTGCGCAGCGCTTGGATCTGCATGGGTTACACCCAGAGACAGCCGAACGCATCGATTTCCATCGTTATCAGAGCTTCGAGTTGGAGCGCATCTTTGCTTCGCCGTACGTCTATTGTTTCTACGGCAAAAGCCGGCAGCTGCCGGAAGATGAACGCATTTTTGTGATGGCCGAGGTGCGCGTTCGTCCGCCCGAAGATGGGCCCGAAGCCGAACATTTCATCCCTTCGTTCGAGCGCACATTCTACGAAGCGGCGCGCGCCCTGCGCACGGTGCTCAGCGCGCGCGATCCACGCCGGCGTTTGCAATGGAACCGTATCACGGTGTTCATCGGGCAACCGGTGGTGATCGACCCGACGTTGGCCGACAATCTCGCGCGCAAGCTGCACCCCGCGACACGGCACCTGGGGCTCGAACGTGTCGCCGTGCGCGTGCAGTTACTCGACGCGGCCGACACCGCGTCGCCGCCGAAGCCGATAGAAGTCATCATTGCGGATCTGACCGGCAATCGCATGGATGTTACCTGGCGCGATCCGCACACGGCGCCCTTGGCCCCCGTGACCGACTACGTGCGCCGCGTGGTGGCCGCAAAGCGTCGCGGCTTGATTTATCCGTACGAAATCATCCGCATGCTCGCTGCCGACAATAACGCCACCGGCGACTCTTCCGGCAGCGTGAAAGGCAAGCGCCCCAGCATTCCCCGGGGGCAGTTCCAAGAATACGACCTGGATCCGCAGACTGGCCGTGCAATTTCCGTGGCGGATCGCGAACCAGGCAAGAGCAGCTCAGCGGTGGTGTTTGGCGTGATCAGCACTCCTACCGTCAAGGTGCCGGAAGGCATGAGCCGCGTACTGATCCTTTCCGATCCCACTCGTGATATGGGCGCGCTCGCCATGGCCGAATGCGATCGCGTGGTCGCGGCGCTAGACTTGGCGGAGCAGATGGACTTGCCGGTGGAATGGCTGCCGGTCTCCAGCGGCGCGCGCATTGCGATGAACAGTGGCACAGAGAACTTGGATGCCACCGCACGCGTGGTCCGACGAATTGTCACTTTTACGCAGAAAGGCGGCGTCATTCACATCATCGTCGCCGGTGTGAACGTGGGCGCCCAGAGTTACTGGGATTCATTGGCCACGATGTTGCTGCACACACGCGGTGTGTTGATCATGACCCCGCACGCGTCCATGGTGTTGACCGGCCGCGCGGCATTGGCCGCGTCAGGCTCGGTTTCCGCCGAAGATGAAGTCTCCATCGGCGGCTTCGAGCGCGTGATGGGGCCCAATGGGCAAGCGCAATACTTCGCAGACGATCTCGCCGATGCTTATCGGATCTTGTACGACTATTATTCGTACAGCTACGTAGTGCCCGGTGAGAGTGGCCCGCGTGCGCTTGCCACGGCAGACCCACCCGATCGCAGCGTGCTCGAGTTTCCCTACAGCGGTGCGGATGGCTTTGCGAAAGTGGGCGAGATCTTCGACCCAGAGACCAACCCGGGGCGCAAGAAGCCCTTCGCCATGCGCGCCCTGATGACGTCGATCATCGATCAAGACGGTGGGCATTTAGAGCGCTGGCAAGCCATGGCCGGTGGCGAAACGGCGATCGTTTGGGACGCGCACCTGGGCGGCAATCCGGTGTGCTTCATCGGTATTGAAAGTCAGAACGTGTCGCGTTGGGGTTACCGCCCGCTCGACGGCCCTGTCGATTGGAATGGCGGCACGCTGTTCCCGCAATCCTCCAAAAAGGTGGCGCGTGCGCTCACGGGGGCCAGTGGCAATCGACCGGCCGTGATCATTGCAAACTTGTCTGGCTTCGATGGCAGCCCGGAATCCATGCGCAAGCTGCAGCTGGAATACGGCGCTGAAATTGCCCGAGCGGTGGTGAATTTTGAAGGGCCGATCCTGTTCTTGGTCGTCTCGCGCTACCACGGTGGTGCTTACGTGGTCTTTTCGCGGGAGCTCAATCCGTCGTTGCGCGCGCTGGCGGTTGAAGGCTCGTATGCTTCCGTGATCGGTGGCGGCCCCGCCGCCGCCGTGGTGTTCCCGCGCGAGGTGCAGGCCCGTGTGTCAGCGGACGAACGGGTGCGCGCCGCGCAACAACGAGTCGCACGCGCTCCGAATGCTGCCAATCGCGATGCCTTTGAACGATTGAGCCGCGAGATCTACCTGGAAAAGCAGACGCAGGTGGCAGCTGAGTTCGACGCGATTCACAGCGTGGATCGCGCCAAGCAGGTAAAATCCCTGGAAGACATCATTCCCGCCAACGGGATTCGCTCATGCTTGATCGGGCTCTTGCGCTCAGGCGCAAATTGACCGGCCGCCTTACTGTTGCGGGCGAAATACCGCATTGATGTAGCGCTGTTCGAAGGAGTCGAACGCCGGGGTAACCATGGCGTCATACATGCCCTCTGTGGTCATTCCGTCTTGTTTGAGCAGTGTCAAATCGGGCGGACGCCAAACGGAGAAGTGCACCGTCCAGGGCTCCTGATCGTTGGGAATGACGAATACCGCGTTGAAGAACAAACCCGCACCCACGAAAATGCCACGAGGATTGGCGTTCATGTAGCCGCCCGTCATGTCCACTGCGTGGGTGATGAACAATGTGGGAATGGTGGGGTTCGGCAGCGGCGGATCGCTGTCGTCGGGCTTTTCATCCGGCTCGTCGAAATTGCTCCCCAGTTCGAACCGCAACATATCCTCGGGAAACTGCGGCTGCAGCGTGGCGAGCAGCTTGTCGGAAAGAGCAGCTTCTCGGGCGCGTGCGTGCTTGGCGTCGAAGTACTGAGAGGGGATGGACTGCGCCCCCATGAAGTAGGCGCTCAGCTTGACCTGGTTGTCGGCTTGATGCACCGAATCGCGCAGTTGCCTCCGCCAGCGAATCTCAACCTTGGGACCATTGTGTTCAACGTAGTCGAACAAGCGTCGGAAAAAGGGAACCGGGTTTGATTTTTCGTTGCTTGCGGCGTGTGCGCTGTAATTCTGAAAAGCCTTTTCGTACAGCGCGTGTTCGGCTTCGGCGATTTCGCTGCGAATGGGGGAGATGTCTTTGTAACGCTTGGGTAGCGCCCGAATCGCGGTGAGCGTTCCTTGGTGTTTGGCCTGCTCCAGCGCGGTGAGCAGAGCGGCGCGTAGGGCGGAGGCGATCTCATCGCCGATCTTGCTGCCGGGGTGCGCGGCGATGTACTGCTCGATTGCTTCTACGCTGCCTTCTGCCGCGGCCTTTTTCAGTTCCGCACGAGGCAACAGCACATCCTTTACCGTGGCGCGATCTCCCCCGCGAGCGAGGTAGGCGCGGTAGGCTTCCACGCTGTTCTGTGCGGTAGCTACTGCGTAAAGCCTTGATTCTCCTAAGAAATTACGCGCTTTCCAGAGTCCGTAACCGCCAACGACTCCGATGATCAGTGACAGGGGGATCCAGCCGCTGGCCCAGGTAGGAGTGCGCCGCCGGTAGCCCGCAGTGGGTGCGAATGGATTGGAAAAGCCGTTGTCCCTCAGCGGATCCAGCCGGGCCAACTCACGGCGGTTGCCGGTCTCTTCGGCGAGCTGCAGCGTCTTCTGTGCTTCCAAGAGCGACTTGTGCACGGTGCTCGCCTCAGCCTCATCGCGGGCTTCGAATTGAAACGACGCGCCGCTCGCAAAGACAACGCGCAATGATCGCCCCGTGATCTGCGCGCTCTGCAGATCCAGCAGCGGATGCAGTCGTAGCCGTGCCGAGCGCGCCTGGATCACGCCTACCGGGAACAGATAATCCCCCGGAACGAAGGGCAGGCTGAGGAACTGGTGTCGCAGCGCGAGCGCACGCAGCAGGCACCCCACGGCGAGAACAAGGAGCACCGCATAAAGAAGCAAGTGCACATTTGAAGCGAGCGCGAGTGGGCTGGTCAAATTGCCGAAACCCAAACTGGTGAGTGCGATCAATGCCCCCAACGCGAGGATGCTGGCGGCAAGCCACGGCTGGGCGCCCCGCATTGGCGCGACGCTCAGCGCCATAGGAGTGGGTACAGCCAGCGCCCGAGTGCTGGCGATAAACCGCTCCTGCACGGGCCGGACGAGGCCATAGAATTCAAGATCCATCACTGCCATGACGTGATCAACTCATGGAATAGACAACAGGCAGGCAGTGGGATGCAACAGCCCAGGTGCGCCCCAGCGGTAAACCCCCAATGAAACGGGCACAATTTATGAACCAGATTGGACCTGCTTACTGAAATCAACCCTTGGCGATGTGCAAGCCGCACTCGCGTTTGGTCTCTTCTTCCCACCACCACCTACCGGCACGTTCATGCTCACCGGGGCGAGGAGCGCGGGTGCAGGGCTCGCAACCGATTGAAACAAATCCACGATCGTGCAGCGTATTGTAGGGCACGTCGTTGTCTTTCAGATAATCCCATGTCTGTGCCAGGGTCCAGTTGGCAAGCGGGTTCAACTTGATGCGCTCGAGTTTCAATGGATCGGCCTGCACCACCGCCACCTGTGCGCGCGTCGATGGGTTTTGATCGCGCCGTTGCCCGGTTGCCCAAGCGCGGTACGGTGCAAGAGCACGACCCAATGGCTCGACCTTGCGGATTGAGCAGCACTCGGTGTGGCCATCTTCATAAAAACTAAATAGGCCTTTCTTCCGCACAAAGGGCTCGAGCAAGGCGGGCTGCGGACTGATCAATTGGATCTCAATGCCGTAGTGTTTTCTGACCCGTTCAATGAACTGCAGCGTTTCGGGGTGCAAGCGGCCGGTATCCAGTGAGAAAACCGCAAAAGGCAGACCAATCTTTGCGGCCATGTCGATCACAGCGACATCTTCCGCACCACTGAAAGCAATCGCCAGATCGGCGCCGAATCGTTCAAGGCCCCAACGCAGGATGTGCTGGGGCGTTTGCCCCGACAGCTCGCTTTCGATCTGCTCCGGATTGATGGGAGCATTCCCTGCAACGGGTGTTGCTGCGGAATTATTTCCTTCAGGGCTGGGGCTCAGTTCACGCACCAGCTTGAGCGTACTGGTGTGCACGTGTTCTCCGCGCTCGTCTTTCACGATAAAGAACGGCGCAAGTTCAACCTGGTGCTGCGCGGCCAGCTGCATGCCTTGCGAAGTGGGGTCGGAT
>DATJEQ010000071.1:0-4834 GCA_035496495.1 Polyangiaceae bacterium | reverse complement strand
CCGAAGCCGTGATTCCGTCGCCCCCTGCGATCAAATCGACGAATCCATCCCCATCCAAATCGCCGGCCGCCAGCGCTCCGTAAACGCCCACGGCGTAGTGAAAGTTGCTTAGTCCGCTCGGATCACGCGCTGCAAACCAATACAACGCTGACCCCTCACCCCGCTGTGGGTCAGTGCCGAACTGCGCCTCCAGCGCTGAGGTGTGCAGCGTGGCAGCGCTACCACACCCCAACTCTGGACCCTGATTGTCGCAGCCAGGAATGACGCCCAAGAGGAGTGCGGCAATGCATTCCCAGTGTTGTAGCGCTGCGCTCTGGGTCATCCGATTCCGGGTCATCGTTGCATGAGGATCGCTCAAATGACATCAGCCAGCGAGTTGCCCCGCTGGCTGATTATGCCCTCTTTGGATTGGGGCGATTTATCCCTTTTTCAGTTCCCTTGATGCGGAGCGATGTACGTCACACCATCTTCGGGATTGTTCTTGCTTCCGTCGCGATCCGTCTCGGGCAACATGGTGGGATCGTCCATCGGGTAGGTCGTGTCCATGTCCCATTTGTAGAAGCGGAACCAGTCATATTGCGTGACCAGCGGGTACATGTTGTTCGCGCCATCGCCGCCGAACGAACCCCACCACAGGTTCATCATGATCTTGGCTGACATATCAGGAATGGGGAGCTTTGCCGGGCCGAGCTGCTGCCGGATCATCTGGTCGTCCACGTACCAAGTGACACCGGCCGACGTCCATTCGAACGCGTAGGTATGGAAATCGTCACGGGCGTTGAAGGGCAAGGTTGCCGGGTTCCCGGTATCCGCGAAGTCAGGGCCCCATGCGGCCTTGTTGTCTCCATTGATCAGGTTCGTGGCCATCATGTTCGAGTTGTCGCCCGTCTTCTCCAGATCGATCTCGCGCCACTGCGTGAACTTCGGTGTGCGGAAGATGAAGAGCGTCGCCACGTAACCACCATTGATCATGGTGTTACCGGGTTGGACGGCCGGGGGCTTGTAGTTAGCCTCATAGCGACCGTAACGGTAGTTGTTGTACTTCGAACGGAACTCGCCGCTGCTGTAGGCGCGATCCGTCACGTCTTCTTCTTCAGCGTAGGAATGGCTGCCCGCAACGGGCGTAGCGTCCATGCTCAGGTTCATATAGCCACCGTCGAAGGACACGTGATCCTTCACGAAGCGCACCGGGCCGTCGGGATGACCGTCGGAGTAGGTCCAAATCGGATCGTTCACCAAATCGATGGGAGCGTTGAACTCCTCAACCAGAGCCAAAGTGAAGCCGGCGTGCGTCGGATAAGTCGCCGCGCAATCCGGATGACCCTTCACGCCCGGAAGGTTCGGGCAACCGCCGCCAGCAGGCGCGCCGCCCGCACCCGATCCACCACCGCCCACCGCGGGAGTGCCACCGGTTCCGCCGCCAGGATTCGCGATGCCGCCTGAGCCGCCCACCGGGGCCGTGCCGCCCGATGCCCCGCCCACTGCCGGAGTGCCACCGTTGGGATTCACCGTGCCACCCATTCCAGTCATCGTGGTGCCACCGGCGCCCACTGCGGTGCCGCCCGCTGCCGTGCTGCCGCCGCCGCCCGTCGTTGTGGCCATGCCGCCGCTCGCGGGGTTCGACGTCGTGCCACCGCTCCCGTTGGAATCACCTGGCTGGCTGGAGCAGCTCCAAGCAGCAGCTACGATAACAGCGGAAAATACCTGTGTGCGTGTAGTAAGTCTCATTGCCTAATGCCTCCCAATGCGGCGGTGCGCTGGATCTTGAAGGGTATTGTCCAGGGCGCAGGGCTTTTATCACAATATCCCCGCGATTGCCCGGCAATCTGCGCCCCTGATGCGTCGCCCGCGCTTTTGAGGGGGCG
Organism: Polyangiaceae bacterium; assembly: GCA_035496495.1. Taxonomy (GTDB): domain Bacteria; phylum Myxococcota_A; class Polyangia; order Polyangiales; family Polyangiaceae; genus SZUA-265. The sequence goes on along the minus strand of DATJEQ010000071.1, from coordinate 2,969 downwards.
ATCAGTGACCGGCTACCACGCGCTTGTCGACCATGCCCCAGGGAGGAACAGCCAGGCTAGTGCCATCGGAAAATTTCACCGTGTCCTTCGTCGAGGTCGGATTGTAGGCCACGTAGGTGCGCGCACTCTTGCCGCCGGCCAACGCCTTCTTGAATACCGCATACGACGGGGTGTCGGCGGTCACACTGGTGTCCTCCAGGCCCATTGCCTGCAGGTTGTACACCCAGTGGTACAGCATCGCCTCGCCGCTGCCGACGTCGAACGTCAGGTGCGGATCTTCTTCGTACATCTTCACCGCGCGATCCGGATCGCCCAGCGCCAGGTACATGATCAAGAAATCACGCCAGGTCCAGATCTGTCCGTGGTTGTAGTTGTTCACGAAGTCGAAATTCTTGCGCACATAGGGCGCCCAGCGGCTGTGATACAGCGCCCCGCCCGAGAACGGCACGAAGTTGATGCCGTGAATGAAGTTTGGATCCTCGTCCCACCAGGTGTTGTACCAAACGCCCGCACCCCACACCATGCCCGCCACGGGATGGCCGTAATCCTTGGGGAACACTTTCTGATCCACGTCGAGCCAGTATTGAGGAATCGCCGCCGTTTCGTTGGCATACAGATAAATGCCCATATCCCGAATGGCTTTATTGCCGGTGGCCTCCCCCCATAGAATGCAAGCCGTCGAGAAATACACGTCTTCCGACGAGGCTTCTTCGTTGTTGCCCTCCCGGAACAATTGCGGGCCGTTCGCTTCCGCATGGCCTTCGTAATGATCCATGAAGCGCATGAACGGGAAGCGGGTTTCGTTGCGATCCCAATTGGCCGCGTCGTGCACGAGCAAATCGACGAACGGCCCCCAATCTTTCGCCCACTGGTGGTCATAGCGAGCGACAGATGCCGCAGCCATGATGAAATACGACCAATGGAAGTGGTGATCGTTCAACTGCGAACCCGAGAAGTAGGCTTCGGGGAAGCCAATCATCGTGCGCCAGGTCTTGTCGTAGTAGTAGGAATACGGCGCCTGACCGTCGAACCAATCTTCCAGCGTATTCTTGAGCGTTTGCAGCAAGAATTCGTGCGCGTGGTCGTAGCCAATTTGCTTGGCAATCTGCAGCACGTTGGCATGTCGCCCTAAAGATTTGCCGACCCAGTAGGTGTCGCGATCTTTCCCGGGCCACTCCGGCGGGAACAGATCGGGCGCCCAGAAATCGCGCTTGATGTAGTACTCAAGCTGGCCCTGGCTGTAGTCGCTCTCGTCGCGATCCGCCGCGGGCCCTGCCGCATCAGGAAGGATGGGCAGCACGCCGTTCCACGCCAGCTCGGTCGTGAATTGTGACGCCTCCAGCAGTTTCATCTGACCGCGCGGCGAGACGTACGATTGGTCCAGGAAATTCGCCTTGGTGCTGAGCCACTGGTGCCGGTAAAGGGCGACAATTGGGTCCGCCGACAGCCCCGATGCGGATTCTTTCTGACTGGTTATAAATTTGAACGTCGTGCGCACTTTGGCGGCGGGTTCGTCGTACTCCCAGCTTACCTCGCTACCTGTGACGAACGCGTAGGCATGCTTGCGAAACAGAGCCAGCGTCTGTTCACTATCGTCGGGCAGTACCGCCACCGACCAGAAATCCTTGCCGTTCAGCGTTGACGTGATGTCGCCGCCTTTGCGTTCCCATTTGCTGCCAATGGGCGCGAACAGACCGTAGTGGTGGTCGCCCACACTCAGGCCAACGACTTCTCCATCCTGCTTCCAAATGCGCAGCGAGTCTGCTTTCTCATCCGCGATGTGGACACTTGCGGGCGCACTGCCTTGCCGGGTGAAGTAGACGAAGGGCATGCCGTGCCCCGAGGTGGCGCGCAGCTTCTCGCCGCTATCGCCTACCCATTCCGGCGTCACCGTCCAATCGGAATACGCTGCAACGCGGGTATCTGGTGAGTGCAGGCCTTTGAGGCCCACGACGAGATCTTCGTCGTACCAGAACATGTAGCTCATGTGATTGATCTCGGGCTTCGTCGGGTAACTGAGGCCCAACCCGCCGGCTCGCGCATGGATCGCGAGTGGGTGCGGATACATGTTCTCTGAGTAGGGATTGTCGGGCTGAAATTGCCAAATCAAGCTCGACCACCACTTGTTGCTGGTGACGACTTGAGCGAAATCCGGCGAAACCTTGGGCTTCACCGGCCTGCCCTTGATATCCGAAGGCACGGTGCCGCCCGCCGGCAGAGTCGTGACGTAATAGCCCTTGCCTACCTTCACCCCATCCTTAGGCGGGCCTCCTTCAGGCACATGCGGATCGGGGAAACTGGGGCCACAACCGACAGCGACGCACCCCGTCAGGAGCAGCACCGCGGCCAATAGCCCGGAAGACACCGAACGCGATGTACGCCTCACAGGAAATCTCCCCAGCCCATGCGGACGTTAGCGTGCGCCATGAAAGCGGTCTTGGTGATGTTGTAGAAGTATTGCCCTTCAGCACCGACAGTGAACAGAAAGGCGGAACCCCACAAACCGGTACCGTACATCTTGTACCAAAGCTCGGCACCCCCGCGCACGTTGGCGTAGTCATTCCAGTGTTTCTTGGTATCGGTGGGATTGAAGTTCTTGGGTCCACCTAACCCGACGTCCCAAGACAGCGGAACCACCAGATTCAACATATCCGGCGCAAACCCCAGCGACGACGGTTGCACTGCGGGCATCGTGTCGGGATTCAGTAGCCTATTTTGAATGATCAGCGCCGTGCGAAAGTTCTTCAGTCCAGAATTGTACGGATCCCTATTAGACACGAGGTTCACGTCATCGGCTCGCACCGTGTAGGTGTCGGAGGTAAACAACGTCCCTTGCAACGTCAGATCCCAGTTGCCGGGGCCTTCTAGACGGTTGCCGAGGTAGATATCCTTCTGCGTGACCGTGTTCATTCCGTAGACTTGGTCGTACTGAACGTAACCTGCCCACCAATACCAACCGCGAGTCGGCG
>DATJEQ010000070.1:0-2510 GCA_035496495.1 Polyangiaceae bacterium | reverse complement strand
GCCCGCGATTGGCTGAGCGCATTCACCAAAGACACGGACGAAGAGAACCTGCGCGCGCTGTTCGGCCGGCTGCTCTTCACCAAAGAAGCGCCGCTCAAGGCAACGCAGGTGCTCTCCGGTGGGGAAACAGTGCGCTTGCTTCTGGCTCAATTGATGCTCACCCAACCGAATGTGCTGCTGCTCGACGAGCCCACTAATCACCTGGATCTGGAAGCCATCCGCTCGCTCACTGAGGCTTTGGCCCGTTACGAAGGCACCACACTGTTCGTCACGCACGATCGGCAGATGGTCTCCCAAGTGGCAACCCGCGTGCTCGAAATGAGCCCAGCGGGCCTGCGCGAACTGACCCCCGATCAATTCATCGAGGGCGAATTCCTAGTCACCCACAAGCTGTACAAGAAGACGCAAGGCTGGTGAGACCTCACCCGCGCAACTTCTCTTTCTTGGCTTGTTCGGCCAAGACGCGAAAGCGCGGCGTGAGCATGGGCGCGTGCGTTTCGAGGTACGTTTCGACCATCGACGGATCAAACAGCCCCGCTTTGAGCAATTCTACGATATCGGCGTGATCGCGCGTCACCAGTCGAATCAATTTGGTCAAAATCACTACTTCCACCCGGGCAATGGGCACGCCCTCGCTGATGTGCGCGGAGGCAAAGGCGTCGATCAAGAAATCCCCCGCGATGCCCACGTGGAGATAATCGACCCCGACGCCGTTGACCGTCTCGGGCATGGGGATGTTGGGCGTGAGTGAGCCGTCAGGCGCTTCCGTCCACGCCTCCGGCCCAAGCAACAGCTCAACGTTTGAAGTCGCGCGCGGCCATCCGTGCACCCCCACTGCGATCGCCCCTAACGCCGCGTGCCTCACTCCAGCGGCGTGCAGATTGTTAGATGTCGCCCTGAGCGCTCCCATCACTCGCGGATGAACAGCGAGATCCTCCAGTTCAGTTAACGAACGAATCTTGAATTCAACGGGGCGCGATGGCACGGGAACTCTGACAAATTGCGGGGTTGGAACAGGATCGAGGATCAACATGGCGCCTCCCAATTGTGGGAAGAGCCTACCACCCCTGTCGGCCACCAGCAGCCCGCAGTTGCTCAATTTCTTTGAGACGCTTGGGCGGCTCACTGCAGCCACTGCGCCACAAGCATTCCGCCGCCTTGTGTGGGCACGAAGCCGAATGTCGGGGCGGTGGGGTCACGACGCGGACTATGAAAGAGATAGGGAATCGCAAATCCAAATGCCGATCCCAGAGCAGCTCCCACTATCACATCCGTGAAATAGTGACGATCGGCTGCGATGCGCAAATAGCCGGTGGTGAACGCCACGGTGAGGCCACCGCCCCACACCCATGGTGCCCAGCGATACCCGCGCAGCGTTGCGACTGTGCCGCTAGACGCTGCAAGCGCGAACACCCAATTCGTGTGACCAGAATAGAACGACAGATTGTTGTCTGAAGGATGCGCGACTGCGCCTTTTTCGCTTTCCGGCAGCGCGTGCACAAAGGGGCGCTCGCGGCCTACGCCAAATTTCACCAATTGATTGACGTCGGCGGCAATGGTGGCTGCTTCGAGCACCAATACCGCGTCGGTGGGCCAGCGATGCAGCGCGTCGTCGTGATTTTCAACTAAAGCCAGCATGCCCAGCGCTCCAGCCGGCGCAAGCCCGAATCCGATCACGCCGCTAGCGGCATCCGCAGCAGTCGTATTGCGCCAGCGCAGCGCGCCCCTCACTGCGTCATCGACCCCATTGCCCTCACACCAGTGACATTTCGACGGCGCCAATTGCGGCTTGAGCAGCTCTGACCCGATCCACACCACGCCCGCGCCCGCTGCCACCGGCACATCGACTCTCATATCCGCTCGCAGCTCCTCGCCCTGAGCCCACGCCCACGGCGACAAGACGAACGTCGCAACTCCGATTAGACAGACTGAAAGTCTCAATTCTGGCTCACAGTAATGGATTTTTGCATGTCTGTAAGCCCGAGGATCTTCTAGCATTCCCTCATGCCGCTGTTCACCCTGATTGGCAGAGATGGCCCCCATGGGCTCGAGTTGCGCAAGACGCAACGCGATCTCCACTTGCAGAAACTGCGCCCCCTGTCGGCACAAGGTCGCGTGAAATTCGCCGGCCCCTTGCGCAACGAAGCCGGCGAACCCAAAGGCAGCGTGATCATCTTCGAAGCCGCGGATTTGCGCGAAGCCAAAGCCATCGCTGCTGCCGATCCCTACACCACCAGCGGCGTCTTCGAAACCGTCGAAGTCTTCGAAACGCTGCAGGTGTTCCCGGAATGAGTCGCTAGGGACGGCGAGTTCACGGGCGAGGTTTCCCGTGCCACGCCGCCATCACCTGCGCGGTGTCTTCGAAGTGGCGCAGTCGCGCAATTTTTCCGCCTTTGATTGTCCACCACTGGAGCTGCTCTTCGTCCACGCGTTGGCCCGTCGTTTTGACGGTGTAAGCCAGGTGAACATGGACGATCACTTCTTCTCCGCTGTCCAAGAAGCGCAGCGGC
>DATJEQ010000069.1:0-4057 GCA_035496495.1 Polyangiaceae bacterium | reverse complement strand
TCCAAGTGAGGCGCATCGGCCTGTTTGTCGCCACCGAGTGCGCAGGAAAGCCCGGCACTCACCTGCAACTTCGTGATGCGAACTCCAGCCGCTTTGAGCATCGCGACGGCCTCAAGCGGGGCTTCAAATTCGACCGCCATGTGGCACGCATCCAAGCACACTCCGAGGTGGCGTCGCAGCACCTCTTCGGCCCTGCTGCTGCTCAACCCAGTGAGTTTCGCGAATTGCTCAACGCCGCTCTGGGCGAATGGACCGCGCTGCAGAAACAGAGCCGCTTCTTCTAAGGTCTCCAGATAGCAATTCGGTTCAGGTTCGAGCCCAAGCTCGATGTATCGTCCCGTCTGTTCAGCGATTTGATGCAAAACAGTCACATGATTGAGGAGCTGACTGACGAGCAACGGCTCATCATTGGCCGTCATGTTTGGCCTGTAGCCCAATGGCACTGTGCTGATGCTGCCGGATGTCCCGTCCGGCAACAGTTGGCTGAGGATCTTTGCGAGCTGATTGGTGTAACGCAGTCGCTCCTGCGTTCTCCAGTCGGGCTGATAAACCTTTTCTTTCACCGGCGCGCCATGAAATGTGCCGTACGGAAAGCCATTGAGGGTGAAAGCGTACAGCCCGGCTTCGGTCAACAGATCCTTGAATCGCGCCAGTTGCTCTGGCTCCGCGAGAGTCGTTGCCGCGCGCTCGGCAATTCTCAAACCGACGCCGAAATGCGCAATGCCCAATTGCTGACGCACGCTGCTCACGTGCGTTGTTACGATCTGCTCCAACTCTTGCAACGTTTCGCCGGGATGGACGTTCGTGCAATAGGTCAGATGAACATTGCCCGCGGCATCGAGCTTCATGTTGAGGTCATGAGGTGAGGAGCAAGCCCCGGCGAGCTGTGGCAGCGGGCGCTGAGCCAATCGATGGAGGAATCAATGTGCTGCGCCGACAACGCGTGCACCTCTTGCCCTTGCCCAATGGCCTTGAGCAGCGTGACGCACAGCTGGCCACCCAGGTGTTCTCGGAATTCTTCTAATCCCGCGATCACTACGCGGCGCCCTTGGGTTTCACGCAGATCCAACAGATCCGACCACAACTTGAAGCCCAGGCGCTCAAGCAGCACCACCACGCGCTCTGCGGCTGCCGGGGACAACATCTTCATTTCGGCTGAATAGCGAGTGTCCAGGGCGAGGCCAATGGCAACCGCTTCACCATGCCTGAGGGAGTAATGGCTGAGCGACTCTAACTTGTGCGCTGCCCAGTGCCCGAAATCCAAAGGGCGAGCGCTGCCCATCTCAAATGGATCGCCACTGGTCGCGATGTGCTGCAGGTGCAGCTCTGCGCAGCGTTGCACCAAGGTGCCCACCGCCGAGGCCTCGAAGGCGCGCAACGCTTCGGCGTGATTCCACAACCATTCGAAGAAGCTGGGATCTTTGATCAACGCAACCTTCACGGCTTCCGCCATTCCGGCGATTCGATCGCGCGGCGAGAGCGTGGTCAAGAAGTCAAAATCGTTGATCACTGCGAACGGAGTCGCAAAGGTCCCCAGGGCGTTCTTCTTCCCGAATGCGTTGACGCCGTTCTTGACGCCAATGCCGGAATCACTTTGCCCGAGCACGGTAGTGGGCACCCGGAGCATGCGCAGCCCTCGGTGCGTCACGGCCGCCGCAAAGCCAACCAGATCTTGCATCGCGCCGCCGCCGATCGCGAGCACCACGCTCTGACGATCCAGTGCGAGGTCATTGAACCAGGTGAGCAACGCGGTGGGCGCTTCCTCATTCTTGCAATCTTCGCCACCCTCAACGATTTTGACTCCAGCAACCTCAAATTGTTCTGGCTGCTTTGCGGCCAGCGCTTGGATCTCGCCTATCACTGCCGGCCACAGTTCAGCGACGCGTCGTTCAATCACCACGCCGACGCGGTGCTTGCGATTTGCTTCACGGCGAGACAGGGCCTCGACCAAGACAGAGCTCGCGGGCGAAAAGGCTCCGTTGGTGAAATACACCGGGTAGTCGAAGGTGAATGAGAAGCGCTGGTCGTAGCGCATAGGCGTCAGTGTATTGTTCTAGCGCGGTTGGCTCGAATGCCAACAGCGGACAGCGGAGAAAGCGCGTTTTTGGGGGAATTGTTGAGCCTGGGCGCAGAAAGGGACTCCAACGGTGGCCCAATCAGCTCCGATTGAAGAGGTGAGCGAGCACAATCTCCTTGATTTGAGTGGCTTGCACGGGCTCTTTGAACTGTGTTGGCTCGGGGGTGATCAAAACCGGGCTGTCGAGCGGGTCGTCGTGGACCAAACCGTGTGAGCCCCGCACCAGCGACGCATCGAGCGGGATCACATCCAACAACGTGCGAAACCCTAGCGCCTTCTTGAGCAGCTTCCAGGCCACGCGCAGCGGCAAGAGAGATAACTTGGGGTCGAAGAACAGCTCCACCGGGTCATAGCCCGGCTTGCGATGAATATCGACGCAACGGGCAAAATCGGGCGCCTTGGCGTCATTCAGCCAATAGTAGTAGCTGAACCAGCTGTCAGGTTTCGACAGCGCGATCAATTCGCCCGAACGCGGGTGATCCAATCCCTGTTCTTTCTTTTCTTGCTCACCAAAAACGCGTGCGACGCCGGGTAACGTTTCGATCAGGCGTTTTACCTTGGCAATGTGTTCCTGGGATTTTACGTAGACGTGTGCGATCTGATGATCGGCCACCGCGAACGCGGCACTGGCTCCCGCATCGAGCAATTCTAGGCCCAGTTCTTCGCGTACGGTGATGAATCCCGCCTCGCGCAGTGCGCGGTTGATGTGGATCACGGAAGTGACCGGCGTGATCGCGTATTCGCTGAGCACCATCGTGCTCACGTTGTTCGTTGAGAAATAATCGATCAGCTCACCGCACAGCGTGTCGACCTCTTTGAGGTGGGGCACCACCGCGGGGCTATCGGGCCCGAATTTCTGCAAGCAGTAGTCCAAATGCGGTAGATACACGAGCGTGAGATTGGATCCGAAGCGGCGGTGTACGTGCTCGGCACTGCGCGCGATCCATTTGCTGGACTTGATGTTCGCGTTGGGGCCCCAAAAGTTAAACAGTGGGAATTGGCCCAACGCTGTCGAAAGCTCGGCGCGCAGTTCGACGGGACTGGCCCAGATATCCGGGATTTTGCGGCCGTCTGCCGGGTAGCTGGGCCTGGGCGTCACTGCGACGTCGGCCGAGTCGTACATGTTGTACCACCAGAACATTTTCGCGCAGGTAAATTGCGGATCTCGTCGCTTGGCTGCCTCCCAAATGCGTTCCCCTTGGTACAATCCAGCCGATTGTCGCCAGAACATCATTTCCGACAGATCGCGAAAATACCAGCCGTTGCCGACAATACCGTGCTCACTGGGCCTTGTACCCGTGAGCATGCTGGCCTGCACTGAGCAGGTCACCGCAGGCAACACCGGGCGCAGAGGATGCAGCGACCCTTGCTTCGCAAGTGCGTTCAAGCGGGGCGTGTGTTCGCCCAACAGCCGCCCGCTGAGCCCCACCACGTTCAAAACAGCTAGATTCCTCATGACGGGGTCCTGAATTGGCGCGACTTGGGGGGAGGATTCTCTTGTGCCCAGCGGCTTACCAGTCGTTGCTCGTCTGCACTCAGCCGAAGCGCAGCGGACGCCAGCTTGTTCAGTCTTGTGCGCTCAGCTTTATCGGGCGCTCGTCCTTGCTCGACAAGGGCTTTTCCTAGAGCGTCCAAATCGGCAATGGCGGCGCTGTGGGCAGGCGCCGGCAAATGACGTAAATGGCCGATCTTTAGCTGTGGCATTCCCTGGCGGGCGTCGCGCTTGCTCATGAAATGGTACCAGCGAATTACGTCGGAATTTAGATAACAGAGCAAGAAGAATTCGCTGAATTGAGCGCTGCTAAATCCGGCTAACACCGAGTTGCGAAAAGGGGTGCCGTCAGCCGGCGCCGCAATGGGGAAGCGCGCGGTCTGCCGAATGAGCAAGCGTACCTGCTGCCACTGCGCCGCACTCCTGAGTCGACCGCCCAGGTGATCTTTGGAAGCAAACAGCGTCGGGGGGTGGGCAACGAACTCGAC
>DATJEQ010000068.1:0-4489 GCA_035496495.1 Polyangiaceae bacterium | reverse complement strand
CGATCTCCAGACACGGCGGACAAACCGGAAGTGGAACGACAAATTGCTCGCCTGCAACGGGACCTGGGGCGCGGGGCAAAGCAGCAGGTCACGATATTTACAGATCCTCAGGGTGCTACGCTGTTGGTCGACGGCCAACCCGTTGGGATTTCCCCCTGGACGGGAGAGCTGGGCACGGGGCGTCATCAGCTCGTGGCGCGCCGTCAGGGCAACATCGACACATTGCGCGAGTTCAGTTTGGTCGGAGACCAAGCCACGGAGCTGACGGTGAGCTTAGCCATCGACCAACAGGCGCTGGCCGCCGCGCACGCACAGCTGCAACGCGAGCGCAGCGAAAAGGAGCGTGCTAGCCAGCCCAGTGCATTCGAAAGCATCCGACCCGTCACCTGGGGGATTCTGGGGGCTGGTGTCGCGGGCCTTGCGGGTGCCGCGGTATTCGAACAGTCGCGCGCGAACGACGAACAGGATGCACGCCTGTCAACCACACAGGTGGCTGCACAGCGCAGCTTGGACGATGCTCAATCGCAGCAAACTGCCGCACGCATTCTGTTGGGTGTTGGGGCAGGCGCAGCGATCTTAGGCGGTGTGTTTTTGTACGTCGACCTGAAACACCATTCGCAAAGCAGCACACAATTGGCCGCCGGCTGCGGCACGGGCAAGTGCGGGCTGTTCGCGCGGGGCAAATTCTAGATCTTGAGTCAACCCCCGAAGCGCGGTGTTGGCAAGTCTTGAAATAGCATTGCAAAAAAGCGAGCAACAAATCTCGCGCATTGCACGCTTTACGAGACAAACCGAGTCCGCTATGAGAGCGCCACGTGGGCGCGTTGCGCTCACTGCAAAATAGGCCGGCCCTTCGCGTCAGCGCGAGGTGCAACGCGTTGGTCATTGTGCGGACAGATACTGTGCGAACACACGCGTGAGCAAAGTTGGATCGCGATGAGCAAAGAGCTTCACAGACAATCGACACACACGAGAGCGCCGTCGCGCAACGCCAAGAAGGGCGAGGCGAAGCAGAGCGGGGAAAAGGTTACCAGCAACGGAAAGAGCAACGGACACAGGCAGCCCCAGGCTGAAGCCGGTCGCGCCCCGCAATCAGTGGCGACCGCGGTGACCACGCCGGTGAATATCGTCGTGCAGCACCTTTGGGGTGGATCCGCACTCAGCCCACAGCGCTTTGCTCGCCTGCAAGCCGCAATCACTGAGCAGTGCGACGACGTCGAGCTGGCGTCGGCTGAACACATCCATTTCTTGGCATTGAGCGCCCCGCTATTGGAGGGGCAACAAGGGGTGCTGAGCAAACTCCTGCGCTACGGGGCTCACGCGCCGCCGGCTCAACGCGAGGGGCAACTCTTGGTGGCAGTGCCGCGCCCGGGCACCATCTCCCCCTGGTCGTCGAAAGCGACGGATATCTTGCACTGCAGCGGTCTGGGGGCGGTGGAGCGTGTGGAACGCGGGGTCGCCTTCTGCGTGCGTCATCGTGACACTCGCCCGATCAAGAGCGACGCGCTCAGCCGTATTTACCCGTTGTTCTTCGATCGCATGACGCAGGCAATCTTATTCGACCCAGCGGATGCGGGGTGCTTGTTCGCGCACCCAAACCCTGGAGCACTGCGCGTGATCGACGTGATCGGGAAAGGGCGGGCGTCATTGACGCGGGCCAATACCGAGTTGGGATTGGCGCTGGCAGAAGATGAGATCGATTATTTGTTGGAGCAATTCTTGGCTTTGGGTCGCAACCCAACGGACTGCGAATTGATGATGTTCTCCCAAGCCAACTCCGAACATTGTCGGCATAAGATTTTTCGGGCTCAGTTTGTGATCGACGGAAAATCACAAGAACGGTCCTTGTTCGACATGATCCGTCACACGCACGAGGAAAACCCAAAGGACGTGCTTTCGGCCTACAAGGACAACGCGGCGGTGATCCGTGGTGGTCAAAGTGAGCGGTTCTTCGTTGATGGAGTTTCTCATCAATACAAGGCTGAAAAGATCGAGCAGCACATCATGATCAAGGTGGAGACGCATAACCACCCAACGGCGATATCGCCGTTCCCCGGCGCGGCCACTGGCTCAGGCGGCGAAATCCGTGACGAGGGGGCAACCGGACGCGGCGCAAAACCCAAAGCGGGGTTGTGCGGTTTTTCGGTCTCACATTTACGCATCCCGGGCTTCGTGCAGCCCTGGGAAGAAGAGGAAGAGGAATACGGCAAGCCGGAGCGCAATGCCTCGGCTCTGGATATCATGATCGAAGGGCCTTTGGGCGCAGCCGCATTCAACAACGAATTCGGGCGGCCGAATCTTGCCGGCTACTTCCGCACTTTCGAACAGCGAGTTGAAGACGCAGACGGCAATGAATCCGTGCGCGGTTACCACAAGCCGATCATGCTTGCTGGTGGTTTGGGCAATGTGCTGCCGTCGAACGTCAACAAGGCGGCATTGCCCCCCGGAACGAAAGTGGTGTTGCTGGGTGGTCCCGCGATGTTGATTGGGCTTGGAGGAGGCGCGGCGTCATCGCTTGCGGGAGGTAGCAGTAAGGCGGATTTGGATTTTGCGTCTGTACAGCGGGACAACGCGGAAATGCAGCGTCGTTGCCAGGAGGTGATTGATCGCTGCGCGGCGTTGGCCGACAAGAACCCCATTCTCTCCATTCACGATGTGGGCGCGGGCGGCCTTTCCAACGCGGTGCCGGAGATTGTGAACGATTGCGATCGCGGGGCGCGCATCGAGCTGCGCAGTATTCCCAGTGCCGAGCCCGGCATGTCGCCGATGGAGATCTGGTGCAACGAGGCGCAAGAGCGCTATGTGCTCGGCGTCGATCCAAAGCGATGGGATGCACTGCGCAAAATTGCGGCACGTGAGCGTTGCCCCATCGCCGATATTGGCACCGTGACCCGCGAGCGTCAGCTCACGGTGACCGATCGCTTGCTGAAAGAGGCGCCCATTGATGTTCCGCTGGAAGTGATCTTCGGCAAACCACCGCGCATGGTGCGCAACGTGAGTACGGTGGTGCCCAGTTTGGAGTCCTTTGATCGCTTTGGTATCAGTTTGGAAGATGCAGCGCGGCGCGTGCTTCGCCTGCCCGCAGTCGCCGATAAGACATTCCTGATCACCATTGGAGATCGCACGGTGACGGGCCTGTGCAGCCGCGACCAAATGGTAGGTCCATGGCAGGTGCCGGTCGCGGATTGTGCGGTAACTCTTCTAGATTACACAGGTTTTTCAGGTGAAGCGATGGCCGTTGGGGAGCGTACGCCCGCAGCGCTGATCGATTCTGGGGCCGCCGCTCGGCTGGCCGTTGCAGAAGCCATCACCAACATCGCAGCAGCGCCGATTGCAAAACTCGGTGACATTAAGCTGAGCGCCAATTGGATGGCTGCAGCCGGCCACCCGGGGGAAGACGCGGCGCTGTATGCAGCAGTGAAAGCCGTGGGCATGGAGCTGTGCCCGGCGCTGGGGATCGCAATTCCCGTGGGGAAGGATTCCATGAGCATGCGCACCGTGTGGGACGACGGCGCAAAGAAAGTGACGGCACCCGTCTCGCTGATCGTTTCGGCTTTTGCGCCTGTGACGGACGCACGGCGAGCACTCACTCCCATGCTGCGCACAGATGCTGGCGATACAGATCTGATCGTGATCGATCTGGGTCGCGGGAAGAACCGCCTGGGTGGTTCGGCACTGCTGCAAGTCTTCGATCAGCTCGGGGACATTCCAGCGGATTTGGACGATGCCTCACTGCTCGTCGGAATGTTCGCCGCAATTCAACAGCTCAATGCCGAAGGATTGCTGCTGGCGTATCATGACCGATCGGATGGCGGCTTATTCGCCACTGTGTGTGAAATGAGCTTCGCCAGCAACGCGGGCGTCACCGTGATGCTCGACAACTTGGGCGACGACGCGCTCCCGGCGTTGTTCAGTGAGGAGTTGGGCGCCGTGCTGCAAGTGCACCAGCGGGACACGGCGCGCGTGTTCCAGGTATTGGCAGAGCATGGACTCAAGCGTGGGCCTGGAGAAGTGACGCAGCTGATCGGCGGCTTGCGCAGCGACGATCGCGTGGTGTTCACGATGGACGGCAAAGAAGTCCTGGCTGAGTCGATCGCCCGCTGGCGTCGGATTTGGTCAGAAACGAGCTACCAGATGCGGCTTCTGCGCGACAACCCGGAGTGCGCCCGGCAAGAATTGGCTGCTCAGTGCGATCCGACGGATCCGGGATTGAACGCCAAAGTCACTTTTTCTGTCGAGCGCGCCGCAGCGCTGACCAGCAATGCCAAAGAAGCACCCCTGATCGCGATTTTGCGAGAGCAGGGGGTCAATGGCCAGATCGAGATGGCGGCCGCATTCAGTCAAGCCGGGTTCCGCGCGGTGGATGTGCACATGACGGACATTATTCAGGGTCGCGCGTCGCTGACGGATTACCGCGGGCTCGTCGCTTGCGGCGGCTTTTCTTACGGCGATGTGCTGGGGGCAGGGCTCGGTTGGGCCAAGTCACTGT
>DATJEQ010000067.1:0-4712 GCA_035496495.1 Polyangiaceae bacterium | reverse complement strand
GCAAGGGCCAACGCCAGCGGGAATGCCCAACCGTCGAAATGCTGCAAGCTGTCGCGGATGTTGTGGTACCCGGCATACGCCACGAAGCCGCCGTACAAGAGCACGCCAATCAGCATGGCGGCCACGGCGCGGCGCAGAGCGGGGGTCATATTGTGGCGGAGCCTGCAGTTTGGGGGTTGCGTTGCTGGCGGCTGAAGGAGATGGTACGCCCCGCGAGCGGGCGGAAAAGGCGCCTTTCTCTGACTCAACGTCTCGCAAAAAGCAATCCCGAGGTGAATTTGGAGCCCCAACCCGCCCACCCCATTGACTCACGGCTCACTGACGCTCAGCTGCTTGAGCGCTGTGCGAACGCCTGTCAGCAGCTCAAAGATCAGGTTGCAAGAGTCGTGGTGGGGCAAAGCAGCGTGGTCGACTCCATGCTGATCACATTGCTGGCGCGCGGGCATGCGCTGCTCGTCGGCGTACCGGGCCTAGCTAAGACGTTGCTCGTTTCGCAAGTGGCTCGGCTGCTGCACTTGAGCTTTGGTCGCGTGCAGTTCACGCCGGATCTGTTGCCCGCCGATATTACCGGTACGGACGTGTTGAACGAAACCGAAGTGGGCTCTCAATTGCGGCGTGAAGTACGGTTCATGCCGGGGCCCATCTTCCACAACCTGATTTTGGCGGATGAGATCAACCGCACCCCGCCCAAGACGCAGGCCGCGCTGCTTCAGGCGATGCAAGAGCACTGCGTCACTGTCGGAGGTAAGACGCACCGATTGCCGGCACCCTTCCAAGTCTTTGCCACGCGCAACCCAATTGAGCAGGAAGGCACCTATCCGCTGCCGGAAGCGCAGCTCGATCGCTTCTTGCTTGAGGTGCACGTGGACTACCCCAGCCGCGACGAAGAGTTGGAGATGGCCCGCCGAACGACGTCGGGGGGGTTAGTGGAGTTGGCCCCCATTGTGTCGCTGCAAGAGGTGCAGGCGTTCGGCGAGCTCGTCCCGCGCATTCCGGTGACTGAAGAAGCGTTGAAACTCGCTGTCAATTTGGCACGCGCCTCTCGCCCAGGGGCCGCCCAAGCCCCCAAGGAAGTCGGCCAGTACGTGCGTTTTGGAGCCGGGCCTCGCGGAACCCAGGCGCTGGTTATTGCGGCTAAGGCGCACGCGGTGCTCAAGGGCGAGGCGGCTGCGGACTTGGCCGATGTTGAGGCGGTCGCCCTGGCTGCCTTGCGTCACCGATTGGTGCTCAGTTACCGCGCCGAGGCAGATCGGCTGACGGATGGCGACATAGTGGCCTGCATCGCGAACAGCTGCGGCTGCAAGTTGCCCGACTGACCCGGGAATACTATGGTCCCGAGCGGCATTTACAGCTGAGTTAACCCCATGCTCCCCTCTTCGCGCTACGCCAAAGTCCTGATTCTTGCCGCGCTGTTCTGCGTGCTCGGCTGCAGCAAGGATTACATTCCCAATACGGATCTTGAGGACACCAAGGACAACCGCAGGATTGTCGAATTCTGTGAGCAGTACCGGCGGGCCGTGGAATTGCGCAACGTGCCGCTGCTGCTCAAGTTCGCCGACGCACGCTACTACGAAGACGGCGGAAATATGGACTCCTCCGACGATCTCGATCGCGCGGGGTTAGCAGAGCATCTGCAAACGAAATTCCGTGAAGCGACCGCGGTGCGCTACGAGATCCGCTATCGGCGCGTGAGCAAGGGCCGCAAGGGCGAGGTGTTCGTGGATTACACCTACAGCGCCAGCTACAAGATCCCGACGGGTGCTGGTGAAAGCTGGCGGCACACTGTGGCGGACAATCGTTTGGAACTTTCGCCGCACGGCGAGACGTTCACGATTCTGGCCGGGATGTAGGGCCTTGCTGGGGTGGTAGGGCCGGCTAGGGCGCGACAATGATCGCGCAGGTGCTGCCGTCCAAAGTGCGCTTGCGCTTCGCATCGCCGGGGTCGCTCACCACCCACGTGCTTCGATCGACCGCCGCGTTCCACAGGTAACTCAGCGTACGGCTCTGCTTCGGGTCGAAACCCACTGCGGGCCCAATGCGCACCGCTTTTTCAGCCGGGCACTGTGGCTCGGGCACCATCGTGGCGCCGGGCGCGGCATGGGTCACCACACTTTGGGTTCCGGCCTTGTCGATCGTGACGACGAAGTGATCGCGCCCGCTGTGGCTCATCGGCTCATTGGTGTCGGGTGCGGGGGCGCCAAACTCAAATCGCACGCTGCTGCCCGATGGATCCAGTGCCCCGCTGGGCAGCAGCGGCTGTGCCCGCATTTGAATCAACATCGCGTTCCGGTTCCACCCCGCAGCGAGCTTGCTTGCTTCTGCCCACAGGCTCATCAGCGAGGGCGCGGCTTGGCGCACAGGAGTCGGTTCAGCGGCTTGTGCGCGGTGCAATTCCTCCAAAGCAAGCTGCTGTGCCGCCTCTTCCCGCGCCATTTGATTGGACCGCAGAACCGCAATGGTGACCACGGTGCCCAGGACGATCAGCAATGGCGCCAAGATCCACAGGCGTGTGTTTTTGGGAGGCGGCGGTGCAGGCGCTCGCATTGAGCGCGGGCGGGTACTGGCCCGCGGCGGTTGCGGGCTGGGCAACGGGGTTGGCATGTCCAGGTCAATTTTTGTGATCTCTTCCGATCCGGACTGCGCGGCATCACAATTGGGGCATCGCCCGGCCAGTGAGGTCAGCGCTGCGCCGCAACGCTGGCAGATCATGCCAGAACGCATCGTCATTGACATTGTTCCCTCAGGGTTACGGCAGTCATGGAGCTTCGAAATCCTCCTGCAACGCGCGGATCTTATATTCCCGACCAACGGGCGTCAGAGCAAGCTCAATCACTGTGCCAAAACGGCGCGGGGCTTTCACGTTGGACGAGATTGGTATCGACACGAGGATTTCACCGGGTCGCAGTGCCAAGTGGTCGTCATTGTTGGCTTCGCGCTGCGCTGCTTGCTGCTCGCTGAGCACCGTGATGGACTGCGGTGTGTATATAAGGCGTGGCGACAAATCCGTGTAATCCAGCTTCTCCAACCGCTGTTTCCAATATTCGAAGGCGCGGCTGTTCTGCCGATGGGTGTTGCCAATCTGCGTCGCGTCCGCCGTAAGCAGCCCCTGCAGTGCGGTCAGATCTTCTTGCACTATCGCGGCGAAGAGTCGCTGCACGCAGGCGAAGATCGCCGCGCGCGCTGCGGGTTCAATCAGCGTAATTCGTTGTTGCCCGGAGCTCGCTATGGCTCGTGCTCGCGGGAGATCGCTCGCGGGATCGAGCACAATTGCCGCAGGGCGAATCGTGGATGTTGCGCCAGGTGCCGCGGGTAGTGCGTCGCTGTGACAGTGAAGCAAGCACAGGCAGCTCGAGATGGCCCACAGGCCCTGATACCTTCGGCCCGTCACAGCGTTTCGACGGTGGGCTCACCAACACGCGACAGCGAGATCACTGCGGGGTGCGGCAGCCGTTGCCAATCGGCTGGGGGATCTTGCAACGCGCTAGCAATCACTACACAGCGCGCCTTGTCGGCGCTGGTGGCCCGACTGCTCGCGCCGAGTTCATCGCCTAGGAATGTTTCAACCTCGTGCCTGCCCGCGACCACGCGCTGGGCCAGTGTGCCCGATTGATGCAGTACGCCCCACGATTCACCATCCGTGAGGAACAGGTCGATCGGAGCATTCGGCAGTTGATGTTGGGCAAGCATGGCGGCAAGCCCGTCCGCAAAGCGTCGCAAGCCGGCTCGGAGTTGTTCCTCCGAAATTGCCGAAATGTGCAATTGATCCTTCGCGTGCAGCTCGGCCAAGAGCGCGTAAAACAACACTTCACCGTCGGATTGCCCGCGCAGATTGCGACGCAGGAAATCCGGCAACGTATCAGCTATTTCGGGGCGCGCTTGAGCAAATCCCTCGATGCATCCCGCCTGGGCGAACAACCATTGACGATAACGAAACGGCTGCGTGTTCTCGGTGCGCAGCTCGGCATTCTGTGGCCTGCCCACGTGCCCCATCAGCAGCCCGGTGCCCATATCTTCAGCCAAAGCCGCGACCGGGATCACGCGGCGATCGTCGACTGGCCTGCGCCGCAGTAATAGTTCGCCGGATTGGTAGAAGCCCACACCCCACCCAACCGGCTCATCCGCAGTGACGTCGAGATCTGAAGCGTAACTGCGTAGGACCTGAGCGCCGAGCTCTGGGCGGTTGCTGATGAACCCCACGATTCGTCCGGTCATGTCCTTAGCTAATCCTACCGCCATACGGCGGCTTCAGCTGATCCTATGCGGCCGCGGCGGGGAGCGCACCAGCCCTGCGATCTGTCATTCGGCCGTGGGGTCGGATTTTGGGGGGTCGTTTGTGGGGGAATGTGCTACGGTTTCTTGCCTTTTGGCGGGGATAGAGCGACGCAAGAGGCGAATTTTATGCAGCGCATGAATCAAGCAAGGGTTGCGGCCGGTTTTCTGGCGGTGTCGATTTTATCAGGCTGTGGTGCAGTTTTCCCCGAGGTGTCCACACCGCTGCACGAGGTTCCAGCCAGCAAAGAAATTAAGCCGAGCCCTCCTGCTGATCTGATGTTCTTGCGTGTCGCTGGCGCGCACATTCCTGCCATGACGCGAGACGGGCGCACCTGGAAAGATGAAGAAGGCTCCAAGCCCGATCCGTTCGCGGTGGTGTACGTCGGTGGCAAAGAGGTATTTCGCACACGTGTGGAGAGCAACACGCTCGATCCGAGTTG
>DATJEQ010000066.1:0-18702 GCA_035496495.1 Polyangiaceae bacterium | reverse complement strand
GGTGTGGAAGAAGACGCCTGCGGACACTCGTTGCGTGCGAGGCTATCGTCGCCCGCGATGAACCTCACCGGTTCAGAGCTTGCGTTGCTTCGTGGCCACTCGACGCACCATGAAACGGCCGCTAAATCTCCGTCGTTGTTGCCTATGGTGAAACAGTGGCGCTTACCCATTCGCCGCCGACACCTGCTCGCATTGGGCTTCACAGCGCTTCTGGGCCTCCTCGCGTGGGCTTCCGGAGGGCGCCAGGTGAAGGCGGGGGACCTCCCGTCGTCAAAGGCGATAACATCGAGCCCAAGACCGCCAATCCGGATCATTGCGGAACTGGTCCCGCCGGAAGCGAGGGTAGACGACAACCCCCACTCCGGCGCATCCAAGAAGGAAGCATCCCCCCGGGGTCAGGTCGCGGGTCCTGTTTTCCCACGCCATGCGCCAGCCAAGGTGCTGCCCTCCCAACGAACGCAAGCGGCCGCGTCCCCAAAACCCACCCCCGCCCCGAGAACCAACGCATTGGGGTACGATTTCGGTCTGTAAGGTCTGTGAATTTTATGCTGGAGTATTTTGTCACGGCGGGATCGCTCCCGATATTGGTGCTGGCCGTGCTGATCGCGGGCTATGGCGTGCCCATTCCGGAAGACGCCGTGTTGCTCGCGGCCGGAGTCCTATCGCAGCGAGGAACGCAACCCTGGTGGCTGGCGCTTCCCGTGATGTATGCGGCAATCATTGGCGCAGATTGTATTCTGTTCTTCGTCGCACGCCGTGTGGGTGAGGCCATCTTGACACGGCGCCCACTGCGTTGGATCGCAACGCCCACGCGGCGAGTCAAGGTGGCGCAACTGTTTCAAACTCGCGGGCCGCAAGCGATCTTTCTCGGTCGCTACATGGCCGGATTGCGCGCTGTGGTCTTTGCGCTCGCTGCGATTGAAGGCGTCCCTTTTGCGACGTTTCTGGCCTTCGACGCACTGGCGGGCGTGATCACCGTGCCGTTGGTGTTCGCTCTGGGTTACCTGTTCTCGTCGCATGTGGCTGCCGTGCAGGCCGGCCTAGCTCAGGCACAGCACTGGATGTTAGCGAGCATCGGGCTGATCATCATTTTGGCTATCGGTCTGCGTTCTTGGCGCCAGCTGAAAACCTTCAGCTGACGCCCCCGCAGGGCGAGCGGCGATATCTGAGTCGTGTTTGTGAGCGCGTGGCGTTCTTGCTGCAGATCTCTGGGATCGTGGCGGCACGGTAGCTGCATGGCCCAGTGGAGCGGCGAGTGATCTCAAGTCAGAGTGAGTTTGCTGGAGGAGAACGGCCATGAATCAAGATCAGGTGCAAGGTAAGTGGGCGCAACTCAAAGGGAATGCAAAGAAAGCCTGGGGGCGCTTCACGGGGAACGACGTCAAACTGGTTGAAGGTGCGTTGCAAGAACATCACGGAGCCATTCAAGCGAAGCTTGGCGACAATGCGTCAGCAAGGGACGCTCAGGTTGCCCAACTTGTCGTTGAACGCGGGGACCAGACACAGTCGAAGTGAAGGCGCAGCCTTCATTCTGATTGAGTCGGAGATCCTGGCGCGGGCATCAATTCGCGTTGGAAATGCCGCTTCGCCAAAAAGATCAATGCGTTGAAACCATTCACACGATTATCTCGAAACGTAGCTGCTTTGGCACAAAAGATGCTCAGTGCCCGTCAACAGTCATTGGCTACGCGGCATTTCTCCGCTGATGCCCATTATGCAGGAGAACACAATGAACCGGAATCAGATATGCAAGTTCATCCTTTCACTAGTGGCCACTACGCCATTGGTATTGGCCTGCGGGGGAAGCTTCCCACCGCCCACTCAGCGCTTAGCTGACGCCCAATCGGCAGAGCGCAGCGCAACAGAGCTTGGGGCAAACGATGTTCCCGCAGCCCAGCTTTCACTGAAACTGTCGCGAGATCAGATCACTCAAGCGCAAAAGGCGATGGCCGACGACGACAACGAACGGGCAGACACACTGCTCATTCGTGCCAAGGCCGATGCTGAACTCGCCGTAGCGCAAGCGCGTTTAAGAACGGCGCGACTCGATCATCAAGAAGCGGTCGATGATTCCGCGGCTCAGGCAGCCACCAATGTTGGACAGGGAGCAGTCAAATGAAAAGCATCAAAAGCATCGGTTTCTTTATTGCGTTAACCAATGTCATGGGGGCCATGGCGTGCGCACCTGATAGACCACCGCAAGACCTCGTCAGTGCACGTTTTGCCTATAGCCGCGCCAGTCACGGGCCGGCAGCGTCACTCAACCCGAGCGACATGGACACGGCCAGGAAGCAACTCGACGTTGCGGAAGCATCCTTCACCAAGGACGGGGACACGAGAAATACCCGCGATCAAGCCTACCTCGCATTGCGTAAGACTGAGCTCGCGGAGGTTGTCGCGCGCACCCGGCAAACGGATCAGTCAAAAGATGCCACGGTGGACGCCATGCACGCCAACGAGAAGAAGACGGTCGCTTCAACCTCTGCAGAACTTGCTCGCACAAGGACACAGCTCCTGGCCACGGGCGCTGCCTACAATGCCCAGGGAGCGGCGCTTCAGGACGAAAAGACTCGCCGAGAAGATGCTGAGAAGCGTGCTCTGCAAGCAGCGGCCGATCTCGCCAAATTCGCCAGCGTGAAACAGGAAACACGCGGGATGGTGATCACCTTATCTGGCAGTGTTCTTTTCGCATCTGCAAAGTCAGACCTTCTGCCAGCGGCGCAGTTGAAACTGAATGAGGTCGCAACTGCACTGATCAAGGAGGATCCACTCTCAAACATTGTGGTGGAGGGCCACACGGATTCGCAAGGATCAGCCCCATTCAATCAGGATTTGTCACAGCGAAGAGCACAAGCCGTGCGCGACTATCTGGTGTCGCGTGGCATGGCCAGCGACCGCATTACGGCGCAGGGGTTTGGGCTCACGCGTCCAGTCGCGGAAAATACCTCAGCTGAAGGGCGAGCGAACAATCGTCGCGTCGAGATCGTCGTTCAGCCGTCCACCACTGTGGCTGGCCAATAACGGCGTGCACTCCTGAAGCATGGATGCATGTATGGATCATTCCCATCGCCTTTGCTCCGTAGTGGGCATTGCGATGGGTGATCCATGCGCTTGCGCTGTTTCAGAGAATCACAGTCCGAATTCGCTGGAGGACTTGCTGTGGAACGAATGTGCGCTGGCGGACTGGGAACGCGAGGGTGGGAGCATTACCACCACAAAGGTAGTCGACCTTTTCTAAGGTTATCCACTGCCTAATTGTTCCGTGGAGACACCAGCGAATGCCGGCAACTCAAAGACGACCTCAGTGGCGCGTTTGCGCAGCAAAGCACGCACTCCGGCCACACTCTGCAAAAACGACTCACCAATTCCGGCGCTCCTTCAGCGTGCAAGGGTGCCCGCACTTAGTCTGATCGAGTGCAGGTGGCGGCTGTAAGCATGAGCGACGAAAGCGAGAGGGCCAATGATTAGCTCGTAGTGGTTGTTGTACATGGTCCTAATGTTCCTGCTTTTGGTACCGCCGCTCGGTCATGTTGGGGGCTACCGTCAGCGGGTTACGAGTGGCCGCGGAAGGAGGAACGTTCGATTCCGCGCCGAACAGGAGGAATAAAGGTCTTTGGACGCGAGGGCTGCCGTACGTGCCACGACCGAGCCGATGACCGAAGCTGAGCAGGCCTTATGTCCACGCGTGTCCACTGCTGTCCACATGCCTCATCGGCGAGAATCTCCGGAAAACCCGCTGAAAACCGGCACTTACTTGCCTTCGCAGGTGGCCACTCTTAATCCGTTGGTTGATGGTTCAAGTCCATCATGGCCCACTGAAAAATTCGCGTAACCACTGTACTTTCCCCCTTGGAGGCTCGGGGGTGGCGTCACTCTGATAGGGCAACGCCTCGCATCTCAGGTTGCTCGGTCCTCGGCACGACGCTTCCATCTGCGCCGAGATACGCCAGCGGTCACTAGCGCCGCACACAACCAGGTTAGCGCTGGCGGCGCTGCGGAACGTGGTTGGAGTACGGTGCAATCACAGCCGCCCCCCTGAATTGAACCGGTTGGTAGGCTGGCAGGTGCGTTCTGGCAAGTGCCACTCGCATTGCTGTTCGAGGAACAAGCTTCGCCTGCCGGACAGACATTGCCCCCTGTACCACGACAGCCGTCGATGCACATTTTAGCCTCGCACACGCGTCCGGAATCCGCCGCACCGCAGTCGGCATCGGTGAGGCATTGCACGCAGGCGTGAGGTTGAGACGCCGTGTCACACACACCTTTCGGAGCCGAGCAATCGGTGTTGCTGTCGCATTCGACGATCGTGAAGGTCGTGGGAGTATCCGGATTGCCGTTCCCGCTTGGATAGTTCGTGACCGGGTTTCCTGCCAGGCCCGCGGCCGTGATGATCGCCTGGTTGGCAATATCCCCGACTGCTTCAGGCTCAATCTTCGCCTGGAATTTCACCGTGATCGTTTCCCCGATTGCAAGCGAGCCACCCAGTGTCGCGTCAGCGCCAGCGCCGAGGCGAACTGTAACGGTTCTGGTCGCCGCATCGTATTCGCCCTGGTCGTCGCCGAGGGCGTCGGTCTTGGCTCCCATGTTGGTGCCGTTAGCAACTTCAATCGTACCCGGCACGTAGCTGATGCCGGCAGGCAGAGTGTCGGTCAACACGACTCCCACCGCCGTGTCATTCCCCGAATTGACCACGTCGATGCTGTACTCGATGAGATCACCACGAACGACTGATCCGCCGTTCACGTCGCTGAACGACTTCAAGGTGTTCTTGAATGCGGGTTGTAACGTGGAGATGGAGGTTGCAAAGGCCCCGATCACATAGGTATCGCCCGCGCTGGTGGCCTGGATGGTGGCCGAGACGTCACCCGCTGCCACAAATGGGGTGACGTCGACGATATCGAGGTCAACGCCGCTCATGCTGGCCGCCATGCCGTCCATCTGCGGCAGGTCCCCGCTGTTGCTGACGGGGACTCCCAACCAGGAACGCGAACCGTTGAAGAAATTGTTGGCCGGGTTCACGGCATCCGAAAGTGCGTTGCCGTTGAAGATCAGGGCATCATCGAGGAACACGACGTCACCCTCGTACGCCATTACCCCAAGCTTGGCGTCAAACCCGGCATTGGGCACGAGAAATCCCGAAAGCATCGCTGTCGCCGGATTGCCGGCATTCACGAAATCCATTCCATCGAACAGAGCGAGGTTTCGCTGTGGCTCACTGGTGAGTTCATAAAATACGACCAGTGACCAGGCAACGAAAGTGTCGTCGCTCTGAAAGTTGTTGACGTCGACCGAGTCGATACCACTGACGCGGTACGCCCCCTCACCCTGTGCCTTGACGATGTCGGTGACATCGACCGTGCTCTCGTACCAAAAGACACCAGGAAAGTTGAGCTTCATCACGCTGTAGCTCGTGTCGGCGGTCACGTCGCTGTTGAACCCGCCCGGGCGCTCGATGGTGACTACACGGTCGGGCATATCCGCGGCGAGTTCCGCGCCCCAGTAGAGCCGTGCATAAGTTACGGTGGAACCCGCAGGGAGGGTCAGTACGGCGGTGCTGCGAGCGGTCGCCGCAGTGTGCGTCAGCTCCGCAGTCGCGTCACCCGCCACCACGTCATCGGAACGCCAGAAGAGATCGGCAGCGGAGTCGCCAACGTTAGCACCGCAATTACCCACTGTGCCGACAACCGGAGCGCGGGCGGTGCCGGCACACTCCTGCGCAGAGGTGTTGCCAATCCAGGCCATGTCGCCCTGTTGATTCACCTGGATGCGCAACGCGGGGGCTGCGACAGCCACGGATGTACCGAGCGCTATGGCACCCGCTGAAGCGAGAGCCAAGAACTCGGCCGCCGTTCTCATCGCAGTCCTCTTCATCATGGCTTGCCTTCTCCACCCGGATTGCCGGATGCACCTCCAGTACTTGATGCGCCTCCGCTACCTGGTGCACCTCCACCACCTGGAACGCCTCCGCTGCCTGATGCGCCTCCACTACCTGATGCACCGAGATTGCTCTGCGCAGCTGCGCCGCTTGCTGGGCTCACAGTACTTGGAGCAACGGCGCCGCTCGGGGCGCTCGGTTGAGTGGCAGATCCCGGCGGGACTGCCGGGGCAGGCTGGGGGCTTTCAGCCGTCTCGATGTGGAACTCGACACGGCGATTGTTCTTACGACCTTCGGCAGTATCATTCGAATCGATCGGCTTCTTGAGCCCAAAACCCTGGCTGGTGAGGCGATCCTGATCGACGCCGTGGCTTGTCAGCCATTTGACAACAGATCCGGCGCGCCACGTGGACAGATCCAAGTTCATAGCGGCGCCACCGCGATTGTCGGTGTGCCCCTCGATGTGCACCTTCTTGATTTCAGGATGCTCATTCAAGATGGTCAGAACCGCCGTCAGCGTGGGATCGCTTTCGGGCTCGATCTGTGCGCTGCCGGTCTTGAACTTGATCTGCTGCAGGATCTTGATCTCACCGGCTTCGATGCGCGCTTCTGGGCAGCCATTCTTCTTGGGATCTTCATTTGCGGGCCCGGCGGCGTCAGGGCAGGCGTCGTTCTCGTTGAGAATGCCGTCTTGGTCACGGTCGGGCGACGGTGGCGGGCAGCCGTTCGTTTGTGGATCATCCGTCCGCACACCCGCGACATCGGGGCAGGCATCTTCGTTGTCGGTAATGCCGTCCTGGTCGCGGTCGGGTGGCGGCGGGCACCCGTTGGTCTTCGGATCGTTGGTTGGCACGCCAGCAGTGTCGGGACAGGCATCCTGTGGATCGAGGATCCCGTCGCGGTCACGGTCTGGGGGTGACGGGCACCCGTTGGTCTTCGGATCGTTGGTCGGCACGCCGGCGATGCCGGGACAGGCGTCCTGTGGGTCGAGAATGCCGTCGTGGTCACAGTCCGGCGGTGGCGGCGGAACCCAAGCGGGCACCCATTCCAACGAGGCCAGGCCGCGCACTTGTGGGGTGCCAAATCCACGCGTGAGCCCCGGTCCAACCCCAGCTCCGATTCTGAAATCTTTCCCGACCGTGTAGTGGGCACCGATCAACAGCTCGAAGGGAGTGGAGACTTTGTCGAAGAAACTCGAGAAGACCGTGCTGCCATAGATCTCCGGACCGACGACAAGCTTCTCGTTTGCAGTGCGAATTCCCCCAGCAGCCCCAAAGACCAGTTCCGTCGAGATCGGGCTGTTGTCGAAGGTCGCGCCAATTGACCGGTACTGAAGCCCCAACTTACCGGCGTAAACGAAGCCAGCGAACTCGCCCGCGACAAGCGCGTGCGGCGTCAGCCTCACATTCCCATCGCTGGTGTAATCGCTGGCTTTGCCGGTTGGCAGTTGAAGTTGGACTCCAAACGCCACGCTGAGGGGATCGCCGTGCTCGCCGATCAGGCGCGCATCCACACTGAGCCGCAGATCCCCAACGCTGGCGCTCGACGGGGCGCTGTACGTGGTTGTCCCAATGATTCCCGCGTCGCCAGACGCGAATGCCGCAATTGGCAAATTGGCCGCCAAGCGAAAGCGATCGGCGAGGACAACGCCACCGCCCACGTGCAAGAACACCTGATCACGAACGATTGCAGTGCGTTCCGTTCCGTCGGGAGCGTACAGCACAAGCGGCTTATGCGCCCAATCGCCGACGAGACCGAGCGCCACGCGCCGGTGCCCTCGCAGGTCCAATGAATCGAGAACGAACCATTCACTCCCGCGCTCCGACGGATCAAATCTATCGAGCGCAAAACCTTGGGCTTGCTGCGCCAGGGCGGGAAGGGAGGAACCCGCTGTGAGGATCAGCACGAGAACCGCAAGGTTCCTGCGCAGCACGAACGTCCCATACCCCACGTGTCAAATCTTACTGAAATACGGCCCAGGTGTCACCCGATCTGGGCGACGACGCTGCAGCCCTATCGTTGCGGGACTTTAGACCTCGGGCATTGTGAAGCAACTGCCTCGGGGCCACTGCTCTCTCCTGGATTATCGCCATGCGTTTGCGAGGATCGCTGGAAGACGATACAGTCTCGGTTTCATTTGTCGGGGGTAACTTCGATGCGGCTCGGGCGGAATGGTTGGTCGCTTTGCGTTGCGGGGCTGGCACTGTGCGCCGCGGCGTGTTCGAGCGGTGGTGGTGGCAGCGGTTCGAAGGTGTCCTCGGCTGGAACAAGCTCGGGGGGGCAGAACGACGGGGTGGGCGTGATTGGGGGACTAGGCACGCCCGCGGGGGCGGGTTCGGGATCCGGTCCGGTGCAAGGCGACAGTTTGACGTTCACCCTCCTTCCCGACAATGCCGCAGTGAGCGGTGCGTTCTCCACCGTGGAAGTGCTGACCGAGGACCTCCAGTGGCCAACTAAGATCGCGTTGGCCGAAAACGATGCTTACGTCGTTCTCATGACCGAAGGCCTCGGTCGCCTTCCCAAAGGAGGCGGCGCGTTCGAGGCACTCGTCACAGAAGGAGTCGACGACGCAGTCGTGGCTGACGGCTCCATATATTGGGAGCAAAGCGACGACATCTGGCAGGCCAGCTCGGACACTTTCAGCAACCCACATTCTCTTTTCACCCAAGGCACACCTGCGCTTGCGATATCCGGACAGCGGTTGTTCGTGGTCCCGTACGACACGCTAGGCATATCCAGCCTCGCGGCCATCGATTTACAGACCAAAGCTGCGGAACTGGTAGCAGGACCACTGGGTCAAGCTGCCCATATCGTCGCGAACGCGCACTATGTGTTCGCGTCGTTTTCCGTACAAGAAGAATCCCAAGGTTTGATCTTCGTGCATGGCGTGGCCAAGGCCTGGGCCATCCCCGACTGGACTGAAACCACGCTCTTCCCCACCAGTGGTGCTGCCATGGTGCCTAATGAGGATTACCTGTATACCAACGGCGGCGGTTACGCGGGCGTGATACGTTTCCCCGCCGGCGCCGCAGGAATTGGCCAAGGCGAGATCGTGAGCCGCGATGTGGGCGGTGCCATCGGCGTCGACGACGAGAACGTCTACATCCTAACACAAGGCCCCCTACCGTGCGACGCTGGCGGCACGCTCTCGGCCGTACCCAAGTCCGGCGGCCAACCCCGTATTCTAGTCACAGACCTCTTTTGCCCTCGGGCTCTAGCCGTCGACCAATCAGGCATCTACTGGCTCGAACTCACCAACGGCGTCAACGGCCCAACACCGACTGGAAGACTCAGCGCAATCAGGCGGGTTGCAAGTGGTGACGCTGGAGCGCTGCAAGCGGATGCAGGCTGAGTCTCTTTGCCCCACTGACAATACTCATTGTTGGCGTCGCGCTCCTCACTCGTTGCCGTAACCCTGCTCCGCGCCGCTGGGGTGAGCCTGGGCAGATCTGGGATGGGCGGGGACAGATCTGGGACGGGCCGGGGCAGATCTGGGATGGGAACCCGATGGCCGTAGCTTAGCGGCGTGCAGGTGCCCACGCGGCGACCAATTTTCGCACAGTTGGCGGCTGGCACGCGTCGTGCTGAAGGCGCCGTTCATGATGCGAGCGGCGTTTTCCGGTTGGGCGAGTGAGTCCCTCCTCGCAGGAGCCGATCCCCGCGTGCAAGCGCTGCCCGCGGCTCTTTGCCGCCTTGCATTTTTCATCGCGACACCGATGTCCCCCAGCGGGGTGACAGCGATTGCTGGGATCGGCCGGGCCGTCACCAGCATCACCAGTGCGGGTCACCTCGATCGGCGGGTCGATCCCCGCGATCAGCAAGGTCGATCCCCGCGATCAGCAAGGTCGATCCCCGCGATCAGCAAAGTCGATCCCCACGATCAGCAAAGTCGGTCCCCACGATCACCATCTCGGTCCCCAGGGGGGATCCGACGATCCAATGAGGGGATCGCATCGACTCACCGGAAAAGTGCACAGCACCTTCCGGGGGAGCCGCGCGCGGTTGCGCGGTTGCAACAACAAGGAATGAAGCATTGAGCTTCAGAGAGGCAGAATACAAATGGCAAGAGTCACAAAGAATCAGAAAGTACTGAAGACGCTGCCGCGAAATTCCCTCTCCCGGGTTGATTTTCTGACGCGCGGGCCCGAAAATCACGCAACCATTGGCGCAGAGTGACCGACTTGGCGCGCCGCTTTGCGGTCTGAAACGGGGCAGCTTGGCGGCGACGAAGATCAACCCCGGAGGGGGACTATGGAGCCACTCTTTGCCGCTCCTGAAATCAGAATGGACGTGACTAAAGCGCCAGCCGCGCGAAACCATCCGCTCCGGTTGACCAGGAGGACGCGACGGAAATCAACCCCGGAGGGGGACGACTATGGAGGAAAAGCCGAGTTCAGCGAAATTCAATACTGAGCACCAGGGCACCTGCGTAACGACGCAGATGCCCCATCCCATTCGGCGATCAGATGCAGATCCAACCGGCGCCGGCGCAGTGGCAGGTGGTGGTTCCGCCGTCACCGTAGAGGCAATCGACGGGCGCCGGCAGGTTACAGTTGCTCAAAGTCGCTGGCTGGCTTGCGGGACAGCCACCTCCGTCACCGGCATCCGCTCCTGGGCCACCATCGCCAAGGCCACCGCCGTCGCCAGTGACGCTACCGTCGCCCACGACGGATCCATCGCCGCTGACGCTTGCGTCTCCCACGACAACTCCGCCGTCTGCTCCGCCATTGGCCGTGCCAGCGTTGCTGGTGCCGCCGTGGCCCGTGCCGCCATTGCTGGTGCCGCCGTGGCCGGTGCCGCCATTGCTGGTGCCGCCATTGCCCGTGCCGGCGTTTCCGGTGGTGCCCGCCGTATTCCCCGCGTCGGCGCCCGTATTGCCAGGAGTTTTATTGTCAGAGCCACAGCCCAGCGAGACAATCGCGGCCAAAGATAACCCAACCAGACTCAAGTGAGTAAGACGCATAGCCAAATCCCTTTCAGTTCAAGCGCGATTACAAATCGCTCCCCTGTTAATGCCTGCAGGAGCTGGATCTTATTAGCAAGCCGTGGGTTTTGGGCAAGAAACCCTTCTCTGATCAACGGAATTTTGCCCATTGTGATCCAACTTCACTGGATCCCACCCTCCCTGGAGCCGTGACCGGTAATGTCACAGCGAAGGCTGCTGCCCCATTTACTAACTCCCTCTCCCTAACTCCCTCTCCCGGGTTGATTTTGACCGGCTTGGGCGCGCCCCTTTGTGGTCTGAAACGGGCCAGCTTCGCGGCGACGGAAATCAACCCTGGAGGGGGCCTGTGCCCCGCCAGAGTGTTCGCCATTGTTGACAAGTAACCTAGCAGCGCAGCTTCTGCAAATTCCCTATCCCGGGTTGATTTTCTGACGCGCGGGTTTGAAGATCACACAACCATTGGCGCAGAGTGACTGACTTGGCGCGCCCCAAATTCCCTCCCGGGTTAATTCTCTGGCGCATGGGGTTGAAAACTTGGGCGGTGGAAGCCACCAGTTAGCGCATGACACGAAACCCCTGGACTCAAACTGTTCCCGCTTACTTCTATGCGCTGCTGATTGTGTTCCTTGGATCTATTCCAATGGGGCCGCTGCTGCCGCAGCAATTCGAGTACGGCGACAAGTTCGAGCATTGCGTTGCGTTCGCTGTGTTTGAGGTGTTGGTGTATCGCGCTGTGCGATTTTCTCGGCCAATGTTTTCACGGGTGCGTGGGCATGTGCTTGCGGTCGTGATGGTGTCGCTCGCGGGAGCGGGGCTGGAGGTTTGGCAATCGGTCATTCCTTGGCGCAGTAGCGATCTGTTGGACTGGGTTGCAGACACAGTGGGAGCTTTTGGAGCGGCCCTCTTAGCGATGGGCGTTGCAGCCGTGCCGAGAAAGGCTGGGTGAGCGGCACCAGGCGTGGCACAAACCGCTCGAACCGCGGGGCCTGGGCTGCTAAAAAAAGGCTTGGCTCTGTGAAGGTAGAAAGAACCCGCATGCGTTCAAGTTGGATCTTGTTTCTTTCGGCGGCGCTCGCGCTGTGCAGCGTTGGCTGCGGCGATGGCAATCATGATCAACCCGCAGCGCCGAGCTTTACCTGGAAGGCGATTGAGCAGAATTTGGACACCGCGCTGTTCTCGGTTTGGGGGACCAGCGACTCGGACGTGTGGGCGGTGGGGGGCGATATGCGCGACGGCACGGGGCCGCTGGTGATCCATTACAACGGCAGAAAATGGAGCCGCGTTCAAACGGGGCAGGCGAGTGGCAGCTTGTGGTGGGTGTTTGGGTTTGCGAACGGGCCCATTTACATGGGCGGCGCGGGCGGAATGATCCTGCGTTACGAGGGCGGTGATTTCACACTGATGACAACGCCGGGGGTTGAAACCGTTTACGGGCTGTGGGGATCTTCCGCGACGGACATGTGGGCGGTTGGAGGAAATGACGGAGGAAATGACGGAGGCTTTGCGTGGCGTTTGCAAAGCGATGACACTTGGGCGGCCGCGCCTTCAGTGCCGACTGACGTGACGACGAACGCCGCGATCTGGAAGATCTACGGCACCGCCGCGGACGACGCGTGGCTCGTGGGCAGCAACGGCGTGTCGCTGCATTGGGACGGCGCGGCGTTGTCGCCGGGGGATACCGGCGTGGGCTCCTCCTTGTTCACCGTGCACGCGCAGGGCGGGCTGTACGCGGCGGTGGGCGGCTTAGTCAGTGGGATCATCGTTGAATACGACGGACAATGGACGGATGTGACCCCCAGCCCTCAACCCAACGCACTCACTGGAGTTTGCTTGGGTAAATCCGGCAGCGGCTACGCCGTGGGCTCTTTGGGCGCAGTGTATCGGCGCAGCTCAACCGGTTGGAAAGAGGTGAACACTGACCTCTCTATCGACGGGAACCTGCACTCAGTTTGGATGGATCAAAAAGGCGGAGTGTGGGCCGTTGGTGGGCAGACGTTCAGTGAGCCGTTCTCGGATGGTGTGCTAATTCACGGGGGTACGACTCACCCTTCGGGAGGGTTATGAAAGGGTCAATGAAAAATCTTACATTCTACTTAGGCGGTGCCGCGCTGTTGGGTGCGGTTGCATGCAGTGACGGCGATGCGCAACTCGCGTCGCAAGCTCCGGCTGTTCAGGATTTCACCCAAGGCTTGGCATCCAAACATGCCGCCACTTGGCTCGGTACCAAGGGCGAAACGGGCTTCAATGGCGATGGCAAATCACGCTTAGAAACGCGCATTGCTCAGCCGCAAGATCTGCTGTTCATGCCGGACGGCACGGCGTGGTTCACGGATTTCAACAACTTCTTGGTCCGGCGCGTGCGCAGGAACGGCACGATCCAAACGATGGTGGGCACCACCGATCCCATCTTCCCCGGTGATGGCCCATGGGGTGGCATCACGCCTGCGGGCGCCGCTGGCGCGGATTGGGAGCTCAACCACCCGACTAATTTGATCCTCAATACCGACGGTTCCGTGCTCGTTGTGGCTTGGCACAACCACAAGCTCTTGCATGTAGATGCGCAAGACGGCTTCGTGAAAGTCGTGTGCGGCGGTGGCGCGGGCTTCGCGGGGGATGGCGATGTGGCCACCAAAGCACTGTTCAAGCAACCCAACGACGCAACCTTTGACGATGACGGCAATCTGTACATTCTCGATCAGCAGAATGAACGCATCCGCAAGATCGACACCGCTGGGATCATCAGCACCGTCGCGGGCACGGGCGTATTAGGTTACGCGGGCGATGGCGGGCCAGCGATTGATGCGCAGTTCTCTTGGGATGTGGGCTCAAATCCCAACCCCAACGGCGGCATCGTGTACCACGACGGCAAGCTGTACATCTCGGATACCCACCAGAACATGATCCGCGTGATGGATCTGGCTACTGGCATGATCGACACCTTGGCCGGCACGGGGGAAGCCGGTTATGGCGGCGATGGCGGTCTGGCAACAGCCGCTAAGCTGCGCGCCCCGCGCGATCTAGAATTCGGGCCAGATGGAGATTTGTACTTCGCTGACACCGACAACAGTCGCGTGCGCGCGATCGACCTTGGGACCGGCAAAATCCGTACAGTAGTGGGCACCGGTGAGTTGGGCCTCGACGCTGAAGAGGGCTTGCTCGCAACCCAAACCAAGCTGCGCCGGCCTTTCGGTATCGCTTTCGATCCGCAAGGCAACCTTTACGTGATGGATACAGCGAACGACCGTATTTTGAAGGTAGCCAAATGAGAACGATTCTTTCTTTATTGTGCGTAGTACCTGCAGCCTTGCTGCTGAGCGCGTGTAGCGGCGGCGACGCTGACACCACTGAAGCGGGCTGCGATCTGAGCGCATCCAACTCCATCTGCACCATCGCGGGCAGCGGCGAAGTCGGGTACGACAGCAACGCCGACACCCACGCACTCGACGCGCTCAAGGCAGAATTCTCGCTGCCCCAAGACACGCTGACTGCGAGCAATGGTTCCATCTACATTCTGGACTGGAACAATCACCGCATCCGCCTGCTGAAAGGCGGCAAAGTCAGTTGGGTTGCAGGTCGCGGCGAACTGGGCGGCAGCTTGGACGATCCGGCTAACGGGGATTTCAATCACCCCACGAACATCATCTTCGATGAAACCACCCAGAAGATCATGATCGCCGCCTGGCACAACAGCAAGGTGCGCATTTTGGATCGAGCGACCGGAGCCATCACGGACAATTGCGGCGATGGCAAGCGCGCATACTGGGGCGATGAGGGCCCTGCCGCCATGGCGTCGCTCGATCTGCCGGCAAGCCTCGCTTGGGCACCGACTGGCGATCTCGTGATCATGGATCAGGCGAATCAGGTGCTGCGCAATGTCGACGCCAATGGCAACATCCATCGCATGGCAGGCCGCTGCATCATCGACTCGGCACCGCCAGCTGGCCCGGGCAAGTGTCCCGATGGCGTCGAGCCCACCCAGTGCCCTCCGGGTATGGACATGCGCCCTTCTGGCAAATACACCTGCGGCGATCCGATGCTGTTCTGCTCCAAGCCTTGCACACCGGGTTACGCGGGTGATGAACTTCCCGCGGATCAAATGCGCATGGCGCAACCCTTCGGGCAATCCGCGTCTCCTGCGGGCCGCATCATCTACGACAATGACGGCAATCTGTACTTTGCAGATACCGCGAACAGTTTGATCCGTATGATCGACACTGACGGCATCGTGCACCGCATTGCGGGCCTTGCGCCGGAGAATGGCAGCGTCCAAAGCGGCTATTCAGGCGACGGTGGGTTGGCAATCAATGCCAAGTTGAACTACCCGGTGGATCTGGCGTTTGGCGATGACGGCACATTGTTCTTCACGGATGTGCACAATCACTGCGTGCGCTCGATCGACACCCACGGGAAGATCCACACGGTGGTGGGCGTGTGCACGGAGAAGGGCTTTGATGGCGACAACGGCCCGCCGAGCGAGGCGCACCTCAATCTGCCATTCGGTATCGAATGGTCGAAGGGGCGGCTGTTGGTTTCAGACACCGGTAACTCGCGTATTCGTGCAGTACGGCTTCCCTAAGCGAGTCTGAAAATGCAACGCCTCGATTTCGCTGCGGCGGCATTGGTGCTGGCCGCAGCGCTGCTCGGGTGCAGTGGGGGGGGTGAGGGGGGGGCGCCCCCGGTGGAGACGATCGATTTTCCCAGTAACTACCGCACCGCGTACACCCTGATGAAGGATTGCGCGACCAGTGGGGAACACGATTTGAACAACGTGCGGGTGTACGCCAGCTCGACAGCGGTGGGCCCTTTTCGCACCCGCAGTGCGCCGTTCCCCAAAGGTGCGGTGGTGATCAAGGAAGAGCATGACATTGGGGACACCAATTGCGCGGACGATCCCATTCAGTGGACAGTGATGAAGAAACTTGCAACCGGGAGCTCCAGTGAAAAGCTCGATTGGCATTGGCAACTGATCGACGCGAGCCGCCACATCGTGAACGAAGATGCGGCCCGTTGTTGGGGCTGTCACGCACTGTGCGGCGTGGAGCCCGATGGCTTCGACGGCACCTGCACCATGTTGCAATGAAGTGAGGACAAAGCGCGCCTCGTCCGTGCGGGAGAAGGCACGCCGCGGCGCCAGCGTGCGATTAGGCAGAAGAACAGGGCACAGCTGAGGCACGCCGCGCCCCCAGCCGGCTCTTGCAAACCCACTGCGCGGCAACCGCACGAGCTTTTGTTCTTGGTAGGGGCTGGCGCTGGCGTTGGTGTGGGCATTGGAGTGGGGGTACCCCCGGCGTCCTCAATGTTGCAGGGCGCGCCGAGGAGCGTGCACACGCTGGGCCAGCCGTTGATATCGGTGTCGCACACCGAAGCGGTGCTGCCCACTGAGCATTGCAATGGGGCCACCTTGGTTAAATCCAGCACAGGATTGAACGACAGCGCAGCGGCCGCCTGCGCGTCCGTGGCTGGAACGCTGCCGACTTCGAAGCCCATTTGATCTTGAGTGAAGCAGCCGAAGACGCTCTCTCCGATCCAGCGCAAACAGGTGCTGCTCGCATCGCTGATCTTCTCGAACGGGGCGCCCGCATCGCCCGAGAGGCCGTCGAGCGTGGTAGTATCGATGCGGTAGATGCCCACATCTTCTTTCAGTACTTGATAGGAATAGAGAACCGGATCGCCGTAGCCTACGAGCAGCGTGTGTCCATCGGGTGAAAGGGCAAAGCCGAGCAGTTTCGCGTAGCGCTCGATGAGCGGCACCCAGGTTTGGCCGCCGTCTTTCGAGTACAACAAGCGGTCGTTGGCGGTGATGGTGTTGTTGAGCAAGGTCAACTCATCCGTACGCACGAACAGCTTGTCCGGATCGACGGGATCGACTGCGGCGATGTACGGTGCCGCGGAGGCGGAAGTCAGCGGCACGTCGAAGGCTTGCACGGTTCGCCCGCCATCCGTCACCTTCGCGACGACGCCCCCGCCCGCGTCGTTGATGCCTGACACATAGACGCGATCGACATCACTGGGCGCCACGTCCACCGTGAAACTTCGGCCCATCGTGTCCAGCGCCAAATCCGCATAGGGCATGAAGCTTTGCGCGTGGTTTTGAGAGCACCACACGCTCGTTTGTACGCCGTTAGGAGGAACAGCCTTGTTCGCAAGCACGAACACGGTGCCATCTGTCGCGAGGGTTACATCGATCAGCTGACTCGCCGCTTCGGGGGTAAGGGCGGGCGCCCAATCACAATCCTGATTGTCCGATTGCATCAGCGCCGTATCTGTCCCGAGTAACCAGTGCTGGCCTGGCAGCACCTCCAACACCGCGCTTTCGCCAGAAAATGTACCCGTCGCCAATTCGCAAATGTGCCGCCAACTCTCGCCGGTATCGTGGCTCACCAGCAGCCCATAGGTGCCGTACACTGCCATGAACCGTGGATCGTCCGTTGCTTGCGCGAGCCGCAGGGCACGCGGGAAGCGTCCGTTAGCTAGCGCAGCGCTGCTCAATACGAAGACCGCGCAAGCGGTCAAGAGTGAAATTCCCTTGCGCATGGTGCACCGTAATATGCGGGCCACACGCTGAACTGGGTTCGCTCACAGTGCAAAGGGAATTTGTTTCACCCACGATTGCGGCGGCATTCCTAACTGCGCGTCGACAACAAACGGATCAGTTCGGCGCGATGAGTCAGGCCCAATTTGGCCAAGGCGCGCTTCGTCCAACCGCTCACGGAAGGCTCTGACATGCGCAGCTCCGCGGCGAGGCTTTGATTGCTCTTGCCGGAACCCAGACCTTTGAGCAGCGGCAGATCCCACGGCTGCACGCAGATCTCTCGCGCGGTCTTTTCGTTGAGCGGAGTGCGATCGGTCAGCAGCAGGAAACGAACGTCACCGAGCGTTCTCGATGACAGCAGCCCGAGCTTGCCCGTAAGAATCCCGCTCCACACCGAATAGGCGTTCGCACGGGGGGCGCTGTCATGCGCCGAGGGCTCTTCGGGCAGGGTCACCGCGTCATCACCCAACAAGCGATCTCCCTCGAACACTTCTGTGTCCCCATTAAAGCGCGCGTGGTTTGCCAAGTGGTACGGGTGCAGATTCTCGCCCGAGCTGTGCAATAGGGTCGCCAACAATTCGTGACGGGAACTGACCCCGACTTTTTCGAACAGCTGCTGCAGCTGAACCGCGATGGTGCGGATGGAGACGCCGTGGCGCAGCGCGAGTTGTTGATTCGAGGTGCCACTGAGCAACCCCCACACGATGCGTCGCTCAGCGACGGTCAACTCCCTGGGTAAATGAACCCCCGGCAATTTGTAACACAGCCCAATGGTTTGATCGGCGCCCACTGAGTGCACGGGGCGCTGGTCATCGTCAATCCAGCTCAAGTCAAAAGCAGTCGTCATCACATCCCTCCCGGTTCGTTTCCTATTTCGATTTATTTGTAAGGTTTGCTCGGTTTGTTCAGCTCGTTCGGTTCGCTTCGTTCGTTGGGGCGTTTGTCGTTTCATCGGGCGTTGGCGCGGCGCTCCAGGGTGTGCAGAGCAACGGTCGTTTTATCGATCACCCATTCACCCGAGCGACTGGGAGCCGGCACAGAGTCCGTCCAGCGTCTGTTCACGGGTGCCCGCTTGCGCTCCGTCCGCTCTGCTGGCTGCGAACGTTGACCGTCGCTGATCACGGCGAGCAGCGAGAGGACTCCCACAGACCCAAAACCCGCCGTGATCAGCACCAGTAAACCTTCGATGAATAACAGAGCCATTTTCCTTGTTCCGCCTTTCGTGGGGGCTTCATTGCAGCCAGCGTGCCAAGCGAAAAACCCGCAAAAATGCCAGAAATTGCCCGCTCGGACGGTTCATTGAACCGTTCGAAGGGGCCCACGGCACTCAGCGGCCCTGCTCACGGCGGC
>DATJEQ010000065.1:0-6717 GCA_035496495.1 Polyangiaceae bacterium | reverse complement strand
CGATGTTGGGCATTTCAGCCAGACCCCTATCTGTATTGAAGTACCGTTCACATGGCCTCCCCAGGTAAGCGGTCAAGTCATTGAGCGCACAATCGGCAACCCACTAAGAGATGCAGGCGACTCGGACGCGCACTAGCCGGCCAAGCCCTCTCCGGGGCTGCGTGCGTTGTGATTATTGGGGGCCGTAAATCAACCCCGGAGGGGATTTGGGAGGTGCGCCTTCGCAAGCTCGAGGGCGACTTGCTCGAACTTGGCGGCGAGAAAGTCTACCAATGCTTTTACTCGGTGGGGCAGGAAGCGACCGCTGGGGAGCAGCACGTGGAGCGGGTAGCTCTCCGTTTGCCAATCGCGCAAGAGGCGGACGAGCCTGCCTTCAGCCATGTCCAGTCGCTGCTCGATCGGCGTCTTGAGCAGGATGCCCGCACCGGCCAGCGCCCACTGACGCGCCAGAGCCGCATCGTCGACGCTGCGATCGCCGTTGACCCTGACCTCAGTCCATTTTCGACCGCGTAAGAAGCGCCACGTGCGATGAGGCCGCCCAGCGCGGTCGTAGGCCAGACAGTTGTGGCGTGTGAGATCGAGCGGCGATTTCGGTGCAGCATGTCGTGCCAGATAGCTCGGTGCGGCAACCACGACCGGTTCGACCGTGATCAGCCGCCTTACCACCAGCCGCGAGTCCGCTAGCGTACCGTAGCGAAGTGCCAGGTCGAGTTCGTCGCGCACCACGTCGAGTGTGCGATCGCCGATCGACAACGCGAGTCGGACGCCCGGGTGTCGCTGTAAGAATTCGTCGAGCCAGGGCAAGAGCGTGGAACGTGTCAGGTCCGACGGCGCCGCCAAACGAATCAGGCCAACCATCTCCGTGCGATCAGCGGTGACCTGTGCCTCGCCCTCAGCCACCAAATCGAGTGCGCGCGTCGCATAGTCGAGCAGCGTCTGGCCCTGTGCGGTGAGTCGCATCGCGCGGGTAGAGCGCTCGAATAACCTCACGCCCAGCTGCGTTTCCAGGCGCTTCAGTGTGGCGCTCGCGGCCGCTGAGGTGACGCCTAGCGCACTGGCGGCGGCAGTGAGTGTTCCTGTTCGCGCGGTCTGAACCAACACGTGGAGGTCATCTATATTTTCAATTTTCATTTGAAAGTGATCTCAATGAAAGCACCATTGTAACAAATAATTTGAAACGCATACTGGGTAACTGCAACGTCCGACGAGACAAAAAACAGGAGTTTCCCCATGAAAGCCGTCGCATTCCGCCGCAATCTGCCCGTCGAGCACCCTGAAGCCCTGGAGGACCTGACGCTGCCCGAGCCAGTGCCGGGCACGCGTGATCTCTTGGTTCGGGTGGCCGCCATCAGCGTCAACCCGGTGGACTACAAGATTCGCCAGAACCGCAAGCCCGCCGAGGGCAAGGTTGAAGTGCTGGGCTGGGACGCGGTCGGTATTGTCGAGGGGGTCGGAAGCGACGTTTCCCGATTCAAGGTTGGGGATCGCGTGTACTACGCCGGCGCTATCAACAGGCCCGGCGCCAACAGCGAGCTCCATGTCGTGGATGAGCGCATCGCCTCACGTGCACCGACTACGTTGAATGACTCGGACGCCGCCGCGTTGCCCCTGACAACGATTACGGCCTACGAGCTGCTGTTCGACCGGCTGCGTGTCGAAAAAGGTGGGGGCGCGGGCAAGACCATCCTGGTCGTGGGGGGTGCTGGTGGAGTTGGGTCCATTCTTATCCAGCTCGCCCGTCAGTTGACTGGGTTGCGGATCATCGCCACTGCTTCGCGTCCCGAAACGCGAAAGTGGTGTCTGGATCTCGGTGCGCATGCCGTCATCGATCATAATCTGCCGCTCGCAGGCGCCCTGAAGGCGGCGGGCGTGGACCAGGTCGACTATGTGGCGAGCTTGACCCAAACTGCGCAGCACTTCGAGCAGCTCGTCGAGGTCCTAAAGCCGCAGGGCGCACTCGGCGTGATCGATGAAGCAGTTGGTATCGATTCGACGAAGCTCATGAGTAAATCCATCTCGTTGCACCGAGAACTCATGTTCACTCGCTCGCTCTACCAGACCCCCGACATGGACCAACAAGGCCAGCTGCTGCAGTGGGTAGCCGAACTCGTCGACCAAGGCCGGATTCGCACGACCGCTCATACACACCTAGGCACGATCAACGCCGCGAACCTGCGCAAAGCCCACGCGCTACTCGAAAGCGGCCGCGCTCAAGGCAAAACGGTGCTGGCCGGATTCTCTGGAAAGGATTAGCGGGCCGGCTTGTGTCCCTCACCGCTTGCGATCGTAGTCCGCCGCAGCCTGTTCCAGTTGCTTATCGTCACGCGCCGCTCGTTCGGCTTCTTCCATCAAAAACGCTGTAAATAGCGTCAGCCCCCAAATGCCGTTTTCGCGGCGGCGGAATGGGTAGCGGGTGCCGCGGATGGTTTGCGCGCTGGCGCGTTCGTCGTTTTGTTCGACATGATCGATGCCGGATAGATCGCGACGCAAATTGTCGAGCCAGCCTTGGCTGCGGGCGAGCGACGCGAATACCTCGGGGCCGTCGGGGTGGGAAGCGAGCGGTTCGAGATTGTGCAGCGCCGCGGGCCGCGCTGCGGGGGGAAAACTCTTGAGCACTCGCTGTTTGGATTTCGCGCGGTACTCGCCGATCGTGAAGCAAGCATGCTGCGCTTCAGTTTCAATGTAAGCGAAGAAAGCTTGTGGTTCGTCGTGCACCACGGCTTTAACGACGCGGTAGTAGGCCCCCTCCACCGTGCGATCACTAGGGAAGCGCAGCCACGCGATGCCCCAGGCGGCGAGCAGCACCAGGGCCACCCCGAGCGCCAACCCCTGAGCAATTGAAGGGCGCCGCATTGCAGTCACGCCATAGATCACGCCCCCCGCGAGCGCAATTGTGGATTGCCACGATGCACAGCGACCGCTACACGATCCTTAAGTGGCCTAGAATGGTTTCGGCTTTGCGCGTTGCGGTGATTGTGCCAGCCTTCAACGAAGAGCGGCTGATCTTGCGCACGCTGTCAAACATGCCCGCTTCGGTGGACGCGATCTATGTGGTCGACGACGCGAGCTCTGATGACACCTGGCGCGTGTTGGGCACCGCGACTGATGCGCGGCTGCACCGCATTCGTCACAGTAAGAATCGCGGCGTGGGCGCCGCAATTGTCACCGGCTATTACCATGCGTTGTGCGACGGCGCCGACGTGTTGACGGTGATGGCCGCCGACGCTCAGATGGATGCGAGCGATTTGCCTGCCCTGCTCGCACCCGCGATCACTGGCCAAGCAAGTTACGTCAAAGGCAACCGCTTCGCTCACCCGCGCTATCGCGACATGCCCGCGCTGCGACGTTGGGCGGGCCGCGCCTTGGCGATGCTGACCCGCTGGTGCAGCGGGCTCAATGTGCACGACACGCAGTGCGGCTACACCGCATTACTCGCTTCGTGTGCCGAATCGCTGCCATTGGATCGCATCTGGCCCCGCTACGGTTACCCCAACGATCTGCTGCTGCTTTTGGCACAGCGTGGCTACAGCGTCGCTGAAGTGCCGGTGCGCCCCGTCTATCGAGATGAGAAAAGCGGCGTGCGGCCTTGGCACGCGGCCCTGATTTTAGGCCTAATTTTGCAACGTTGGGCCCGCCCGCTTTGACATCTCGCAAAATGCGCGCAAAAAAGCCGCATGCGTTTCGAACCGCTCACTTCATTGCAAGCCGGCACCGCTCTCTTGGTGGGCGGCGACAAGATCGTCCGCGTCTCTGAGGAAATTGCAGCACGCTTCCGCCCCGGTGATGTGGTCGCCGTGGTGGAGGAGACCGGTGAAATTCTATTGATCCCGGCGCAGCAAGCGCGCCTTGCTCAAGATGCGGTCGGTCGCGCGGCACAGGCCTTTACTCGCATGCGCTCCGTTGATGATGCCGCGATTGGGCGATTCTATCAGTTGTTCGCCGCCAACCTCGAGAATGAATCCATCTGGTCGCAGATCAAAGAGCAGAACAGCAAAGATGTGGAGTCTGCCCAAAAGCGCGGGCGCTCCACCACACGCCTCATCGCCAGCGATAAATTGCGACAGACCATGATCGACGGCCTACGCGGGTGGCAAAATGCTCCGTCCAGGCGCAATCAAGTGATCGAAACAGTGCAACACGACGGCTGGGTCGCGGAATTGATCGCAGGCGAACTGGGTGTCGTGGGTTTCGTGTTCGAAGGTCGCCCCAATGTGTTGGCGGACGCCACCGGCGTGCTGCGCGGCGGGAATACGGTCGTATTTCGCATTGGCCGCGACGCGCTCGCTACCGCTCAAGCCATGATGCGCCTCGCCCTCACGCCGGCATTGATCCAGGCAGGGCTGCCCGAGGGGGCCTGCGTTCTCTTGGAGAGCGGCGAACACGCCGTGGGCTGGGCCTTGTTTCGCGACAGCCGCTTGTCACTTGCCGTCGCGCGTGGCTCGGGGCCGGCAGTCGCCACCTTGGGCGGGCTGGCTCGTCAAGCGGGCGTCGCGGTCAGCCTCCACGGAACCGGCGGGGCGTGGATCGTGGCCGGCGTCACTGCAAAGGCCGACGCAATGAGCCAAGCGATCTACGACTCCTTGGATCGCAAGGTGTGCAACACCGTCAACACCTGCTGCATCCCCAAGAGCCGTGCCAAGGATCTGGTGCCCGCGGTGGTTGCCGGGTTGGAACGCGCCGCAAAGAGGCGCGGCCACAATTACAAGCTGCACGCGACCCAAGCCGCAGCTGAATGGCTCAGCAAGGAGCTGTTCTCTCGCTCGCTGCCGATCCGTCGTGCCGAGGGCGACGTGACAGAAATGCAGGCAGAATTCCTTGAGGAAGCCGCACTGGGCCACGAGTGGGAGTGGGAAGAATCTCCCGAAATGAGCTTAGCCATCGTGGACAACACCCAACAGGCCATCGACTGGTTCAACCGCCACAGCCCGCAATTTGTCGCCAGCCTGATCAGCGAGGATGCCAGTGAGCACGAAGGGTTCTTCCGCGCCGTCAATGCACCCTTCGTGGGCGACGGCTTCACTCGCTGGGTCGACGGTCAATACGCGTTGCAGCGCCCCGAACTCGGCCTTTCCAATTGGGAACGCGGACGCCTATTCGGTCGCGGTGGCATCTTGACCGGCGACGGCGTGCTCACCGTGCGCACGCGCATGCGACACGTGCCTGTTTGATTTGGGCGCGGGTGAGTTCAACTCAACCGGTTTTAGTCTTGCGCTTGCGAGCGGGCGCCGCTTCCTCAGGCTCCGCCTTCTTCAGCGGGCGCGCCTGCACCTCGCTCAGGCTTTGCTTCAAGGCCTCAAACAGATCGATGATCTGCGCCTTGGGTTGCTCGGGGGCCACGCTGATCTGTTGACCGGCAACCTTTTGTTCCACCGCAGTTTGAACACGCTGCTCGTACTCGTCTTTGAATTTCGTCGCGTCAAAAGCATCCGCGCTCAGCTCAGCGATCAATTTCTCAGCGAGATCCTTTTCTATTTCCTTGAATTCCGCTTTCGCGCCGCGATCGATGTCGTCGAACGCCCTCACCTCGTTCGCCAGGTACATTTGGTGCAGCAGCAAACCGTCTTTGTATGGGCGAATCAGGACCAATTGATCTTTGCCACGAGCCCCCCAGCGCCCCACCGCAACACGACCCATGCGCTGCATGGATTCGCTCAATAGCTTGTACGCGCGATCGCCGCCTTTGTCGGGGCCCAGGTAATAGCTCTTCTCGACTTGCACCAAGTCCACGGTGTTGAGCGGAACAAATTCCGTGATCTCAAGGCTGCTGCTCTTGGGCCCTTCCATCGCCTTGAGTTCCTCGTCCGTGAACAGCACGTATTGACCGCGACTGTATTCGTAGCCCTTCACCGTCTGATCGCGCGGAACGACCTGATCGTGCGTGGGGCAGATCATCTGCTGCTTGAGCCGTGCGCCGCAGCCCGCATGGAGCATATTGAAATGCACGCTTTCAGACGATGCCGCCGTGAAGAGCTTGACGGGAATGGAGACCAACCCGAAGGAAATGGTCCCTGATGCAATAGCGCGTGCTGCCATCGTAATATGCTAACTGAGGTCATTCGGATTGACGAAGAGATCGACAAAAGCAATGCCGAGTAACGGCAAACCCAGCGCCTCGCGCGATCAAACAAGCGGTGAAGGCCTGCAGCGTTATCGCGACAAACGCGATCCGAAGACTAGCAATGAGCCATTTGGCCCTGAACGAATTGCCAGCAACAAAAGTGCACTAAGTTCGCCGACCCCTTCAGCGACCAGCGCGCCACAGGAAGGGACTTGGGGGGGTGATTTCGTGGTTCACCTGCACCACGCCACACGCCAGCATTTCGACCTTCGCCTGCAGATCGCTGGGCGTCTGCTGAGCTTCGCGGTGCCTAAGGGACCCAGCTTGGATCCGAACGAGAAGCGCCTCGCGATCCAAACCGAAGATCATCCGTTCGAGTACCTCGATTTTGAAGACGTGATCCCCGAAGGGAACTACGGCGCTGGCTCGATGATCGTGTGGGACATCGGTCGCGTGGTGTACCTGGAGCACAGCGCCGAAGAGGGGCTTAAGCGCGGCAAGCTGGATTTCGTGCTGTATGGCCACAAGCTGGCTGGTCGCTTCGCACTGGTAGAAACAGGGCAACGGCTCAAGCCGCCACCGAAACAACGACAATGGCTCCTGATCAAGAAGGCGGACGCGCACACCTCGTCACAACCGGATTTCGCATTGCG
Organism: Polyangiaceae bacterium; assembly: GCA_035496495.1. GTDB lineage: Bacteria > Myxococcota_A > Polyangia > Polyangiales > Polyangiaceae > SZUA-265. The sequence continues at coordinate 6 of DATJEQ010000065.1, read as the reverse complement.
CGACGA
>DATJEQ010000064.1:0-2653 GCA_035496495.1 Polyangiaceae bacterium | reverse complement strand
CGCCGTGTAGGTAAATCCAACATCTGCCGTGCTGGCTTGCCCTTTGCGGTTGCCGGGCACCGCCCCTACGGCGGTCAAATTGTCGCGCGGATAGCTGTTGTAAGCCCAGCCGGTGGCCAGGGCGTACATGACGCCCAAGCTGAGCTTGTCGGTGAATGAGTATGCAACGAGCAGCGAGTTCGTCCAGCTAAACGACGTGTTGTTCTGTGAACCGACGGCGATGCCGGCCGCCACGCGCTCATTGCCGTTCTCGCGCGCCAAAGCCGTGCGCAAGCCACCCGACGCGTTCAGGTCGCTAGCAGTCAAAATCGGGCTCGTGTACTGGTGAAAATTCTTGCGGAAGGACGTCGTGAATCCAAAAAAGAAATCCCCGAGAGGCTGTTGGAATAACAGGCGCGCATCGACTGCGGTGTACAAGCCCTCGAAACGTGAGCGCAGCGAGGTGGGCGCCACAGCCCCGATCGCCCCAGATATCTGGGTGCCAGAATCCCAGCGATAGATCGGGCGACTGACGGCGAGCTTGAGATCGGAAATCATCAATTGATGCGGAACAGAAGCGCTGTCGCTTTGAGTGAGCTCTTGGCTTAAGCCCATGCTCAGCTGAATGCGCGTGCGATCGGAGAACTGGTAGCCCGGCATCAGCGATGCGCTCCAAGCTACGTACTCATTGCGGCTCGATTCGTTAACCACGAAGGTGCCGCTGCCCATCTCCACCTCGGGGCCTCCCATGATGTAAGGGCCAACCAACGTCGTGCCTTGCGATCCGGGGGGCGCCGTGACCGCGGCGCCCGCTTTCGCAACCGTCGCCGGTTGGGAGCCACTGGGGGAGGGCGCTGCGTTGGCTGCGGCGGCTGGGTTCAGAGGAGTTTCCGTTGCTGGTGCAGTGGGAGCTGGCGCAGTGCTGGGGGCAGTTGTTGGCGCCGTTGTGGGCGCAGTGGTGGGATCAGCACCATCAGCGCCCGGACCAGCGACGGCAGAACCGCCAGCAGGATCAGTGACAGTGGCATCGCCGGGGGCGGTAGTCGTACCGGGGTCACTCCCCGGGTCGCCTTCCGCTGCAGCGCTGGGGCTCCACGCGAGCATCACCAACAATACCAACAACACGGGGCAAGCGCCCGTGCAGGCGATCAAGCGAGGGGCACGAGGGATGAGCATGAGAACGCAGACGCCACGAGTAACGAGCACTTCACTCAAGAAAAACTGTCAAACTGGGCACAGTTACAGGCTGCCCTCGCTCTGCTGATGTACGAAACGCTACCCAGCGCGTCAATGCGACAAGGTCCGATCCTCTAGTGTCTTCAGTGGGCTTCGTTGAGTGAAGGTTTGTTACCGCCAGTGACGCTGCCTGGCATCTGCAATGCGCCGCCCGCTGCTCGTCGTCGACGTGGGCCGGCGCGGTCCAACACACCGGGAGCGGAGTTGAATCCCGGCATCCCTGCCTTTTGGAAACATTACGGCGCTATTTCGAGATCATGCGACAAAACAGCGATTTCCGTGGCCTGTGGGCCGGGCTTTTCAGGGATTCGCGTGCGGAACAGCAGCAACGCTATTTTTTACTGCCAGTACTCTCGCACAGTCATGGTACGCATTTGCGGTCTGCCAGGCGGGGGCCCGCTAATAGGCGGCCCACCTGTCAGCAAGGAGGAACATGGCCCCATTGAAAATGAAGCCCGGCGTCGTCACTCAAGATGGCCTTGGCGAGCTTTTTGACTACTGCAAGAGCGCCGGGTGCGCACTGCCCGCGGTGAACGTGATCGGCTCGAACAGCGTGGTTGCTGCTCTGCAGGCCGCACGCGCGGCGAAGAGCCCTGTCATCATTCAACTGTCGCAAGGGGGCGCGCAGTTCTTCGCAGGCAAGTTCTTGGACAACTCGGCACAGCAGGCCTCGATCGCCGGCGGCATTGCCGGTGCGCACTTTGTGCGAAACTTGGCGGAGGCTTACGGCGTGGCTGTCGTGCTGCACACCGACCATGCGGCGAAGAAACTGCTGCCCTGGATCGATGGATTGCTCGACGCTGGCGAGCGTTACTACGAGAAACACAAAGAGCCGCTGTACAGCTCGCACATGCTCGATCTGTCGGAAGAACCGCTGCACGAGAATTTGGAGATTTGCCAAGCAACGCTCAAGCGCATGAGCCGCATGAAGATGACGCTGGAAATCGAATTGGGCGTCACCGGTGGCGAGGAAGATGGTGTCGACAACACTCACGTCGACAACGCCAAGCTCTACACGCAACCCGTTGACGTGCTCGCGGCCTACGATGCGTTGCAACCGGTGGGCGCCTTCACGGTGGCGGCCTCATTCGGCAACGTTCACGGCGTGTACAAGCCGGGCAACGTGAAGCTGCAGCCGGTGATCTTGAAGAACAGCCAGGATGAAGTGAAGAAACAACGCAAGACGGGCGATCGTCCGCTCAACTTCGTGTTCCACGGCGGCTCCGGTTCGTCGCGCGAGGAGATCCGCGAAGGGGTTTCTTACGGCGTAGTGAAGATGAACATCGACACCGACACCCAGTGGGCCTTCACCCAGCCCGTCAAGCAATACATGGACGAGAAGGACGGCTACCTGCACTCGCAGCTGGGCAACCCCGAGGGCGCTGATAAGCCCAACAAGAAGTACATCGACCCGCGCGCCTGGATGCATCTGGGGGAA
>DATJEQ010000063.1:0-8352 GCA_035496495.1 Polyangiaceae bacterium | reverse complement strand
CCAGGGCGAGGCAATAGATGTAGGCATTGTTGGTCTCTGGGTCAGGGCGCATCAGGAATTGCCGCTGGGTGCAGCGGCGGGTGAACATGTAGATGCGGCCGGGGATAACGTCGCGGGGCAAGGTCATGCCTCACTGGTCGGTTCGCCCGCGCCGTCAGTTGCGTGAAAAATCAACCCCGGAGGGGCCTATGCCGGAGGGGCCTATGCCGGAGGCGGCACGCTACCGGGCGGCTTGTTCAGGCCGAACCCGTCGTGCAGCGCACGCACCGCAAGCTCCGTGTATTTGGCGTCGATGATGCAGCTCACCTTTATCTCGCTGGTGCTGATGGCCGAAATATTGATGCCTTCAGCAGCGAGGATCGAGAACATCTTCGCCGCCACGCCGGCATAAGAGCGCATCGCCAAGCCAACAATACTCACTTTGACGATGTTGGTGTCGTAGTCGACGCCCGCACCACCGATGGATTTCACATGGCCCTCGATGGCGTCTTTGACGCGCGTCAACTCGGTTTTTGGCATGCTGAAGCTCACATCCGTTTGCCCCGCACCGTGATGCGACGAGTTCTGAATGATGATGTCGACGCTGATGTTTTGCTCAGCCAACATGGTGAACAGCGCGGCCACTACGCCCGGCTTGTCCGGCAGGCCGTACACTTGCACTTTGGCTTCGCTCTTGTCATAGGCCACGCCGGTGACCACGTGGGATTCCAAGCTTTCCTCGCCCACCACCATGGTGCCCGGTCGATCGCTGAAAGAAGAACGCACATGCACGGGAACGGAATATTTCATGGCTACCTCGACGGATCGGATCTGGAGCACTTTGGCGCCCAGTGATGCAAGCTCCAGCATTTCTTCGTAACTGATCTTGTCGATCTTACGGGCGCTGGGGCAAATGTTGGGGTCTGTGGTGTAAACACCGTCAACGTCTGTGTAGATTTCGCACACGTCGGCGCCGATCGCGGCGGCAATCGCGACGCCCGTGGTGTCCGAGCCACCGCGACCTAGGGTCGTGATGCTGCCTTCCGAATCCACCCCTTGGAAGCCGGCGACCACGGCGATGTTGCCAGCATTGACCGTTTCCAGAAGCTTGGAATTCTCAATCGTGCGAATGCGCGCTTTAGTGAAAGCCCCATCGGTGTGGATGCGCACCTGATGCCCCAGGAGGCTGCGGGCCCGCCCGCCCAGCTTGTGGATCGTCATGGCCACCAACGCGGCGCTCACTTGCTCCCCGGTGGAAGCGAGCGAGTCGAGTTCGCGGCGATCCGGTGTTTCGGAAATGTTGTGCGCCAGACCCAATAGGCGGTTTGTCTCGCCGGCCATGGCGCTAACGATCAAAACGACCTGGTTGCCTTCCCGTTGCACTTTGAGCGCACGCTCGGCCACGTTCTGCATCCGCTCCAAATTGGCAACGGAAGTGCCACCGTATTTTTGAACAATGAGGGCCACTTCGGGGAATCGGCGCGTACAGCCGACGGCGGAGCGAGTCAAGGTGCGGCGGTACGGCAAATTTCGGCTAACAAAGCGGGGTGTAATGGGGTCACAAACGCCGGCAAATGGGTGTAGGCTGCGCCGGTGTCCGCGCTGGGGGCGTACCTGATTGAGGCGATGTTGACGCTGGTGCTGGTCGGGGCGCTGGGGGCGGCGCTGGTCTACCTGACGCGTCGAGCAGGGACATCAACCGGCAGTGGCGGGCTCACGGTGTGTGGGCGGCTTGCACTGGATGCTCGCAAAGCCATTTACTTGGTAAAGATGGGCGATCAAGTGCTGGTGCTGGGCAGCAGCGAAGCCGGGCTGCACCTGCTCACCACGGTGCCTGCAAAGGATTTGCCGGAGCCGCAAGCTGTCCGCGCGTCGCTGCTGCAGCAATTCATCAGCAGACTGAACGCCGCACGCGCTCACGACAATATGCGCAAAGCCGCTCGAATCGCCGAGGGCACCCAAGAATGCCAACCCTCCCAAGAAAGGCAGCAGCGCTCGTGAATGCCGCGGCCACGTCGGGGGCGCTGGCGCCGGGTGGGGTTTCTTTGGCCCTCACCTTGGCGCTGATCGGCCTTATTCCCTTCGCTTTTCTGGTGCTGACGAGTTTCGTGAAGATCTCGACTGTGCTGCAGATTGCGCGCAGCGCCCTCGGTGCTTCAGGGATCCCGTCGTCCACCGTGATCATGGCGTTGAGCGCCGCAATGACGTTGCTGGTGATGGCACCGGTTGGCGAACGCATGCTCAGCGCTGCACGGCCGCAGCTCGCTCCTTCCGCTCAACCTGGCCCTGGTGGACCCGACGCTGGGAAGTCCACCGACACCCTTTCCCTGCAAATGTGGCTTTCGGCTACGCAAGCCGCCAGCGAACCGCTGCGCGATTTTCTCGTGCGCAACGCTGCTCCCCGCGAAGTTACTCGCTTCTACGACCTGGCACGCGGCATGCGCCCCGTGGACCAGAAAGATCGCGTAACGAAAGGCGATTTTGCCGTGATAATCCCGGCGTTCTTGGTCAGCGAGTTGCTCGCCGCCTTCGCCTTGGGGTTCGCTATTTTCCTCCCGTTTCTGGTGATCGACCTGGTGGTGGGGAATGTTCTTCTGGGCCTTGGGTTGACTTCACTGTCCGTCACACAGGCGAGTTTGCCCTTCAAATTGCTGCTGTTCGTGGCAGCCGACGGTTGGGGCTTAATGGCGCAGTCACTGATCTCCAGCTACCGCATCTAATTCCGCGGCCGGCTCAACTTAACGAAGCGCCTATCCTGCGGGAATACCGACGGTTTCTGGGGGTTTGCGCAGTGCTCTCGGGGCCTGATTATGGCGACGAAATTCAATTGTTCAGCACAAACGGTCGCAGCCTCTGTCGTTGTTGACAGTTGGAGTGCTTCCAGTAAATCCGCTGCTCCCGGGCCGATTGGCACGCGCAAAAGTGGAAATTCTGAAGGTTACGAATACCAAAAGCGAGCTCGAAAGGTGGTCAGCGCATGACTGACGTGATGATCGCAGCGGATACTCTGTCCAAACAGTTCGGCAGTGTCCGCGCGCTAGATAAAGTGTCGTTCGAAGTCCGCAAGGGCGAGGTGGTCGGGTTTCTGGGCCCAAACGGTGCGGGCAAGTCCACCACCATGCGCATCCTGACGTGCTTCATCTCGCCGAGTTCAGGATCGGCAACGGTGCACGGTCACGACGTGTTCGAGAAGCCCGTCGAAGTCCGGCGCATGCTTGGCTACCTGCCGCAACGCGCTCCGCTCTACCAGGACATGAATGTTTGGGAGTACTTGGAGTTCGTCTCGCAGATTCGCGGGATGGATCACAGCACCTTCCGCTCGCGTCTGACCAAAGTGGTCGAAGTGTGCGGCCTGGCTCAAGTCCTAGGCAAGGACATCGGCACGCTCTCGCACGGCTATCGGCAACGCGTCGGCTTGGGCCAAGCGTTGATCCACGATCCCCCGATCTTGGTGCTCGACGAGCCCACGTCGGATTTGGATCCGAATGAAAAAGCCGAAGTGCTTAAGTACATCAAGGAAATCGGCAAAGATCGCACCATTCTGCTGTCAACTCATAACTTGGCAGAGGTGGAAGAAGCCTGCGCGCGCGCCATCATCGTGAGCAAAGGCCGCGTGGTCGCGGATGGTGCACTGGAGGACATCCGCTCGCGCACGGGTGCCATTCGCTACTTGGTAGCGTTGGATGAAAAAGGTGCCGAGCGCGGCCAACGACCGCCTTCTGCCGCCGAGGCACAGGGCGCATTCGAGTCGTTGCCCGGCTGTCGGCGCGTGCAGGAAAAGCCCGGCGATGATCAAGCCTGCCGCTTCGAAATCACCGGCCCAGAGACGGCTGATCTGCGTCCCGAAATCTTCCGCCTGGTAGTGGCCAAGGGCTGGACGCTGCTCGAGTTGCGGCGCGACGCACAGAGCTTGGATTCGGTGTTCCGCGAGCTCACCCGCGGCGATGAGCGCCTCGATCGCGGTGCCGCTTGGCAAGGCGGCGACGACGACGCGGCCGGCGATGATGACGGCGATTCCGATTCACCCGAAGGCGCGTCTGCTTCCGCAGAGCCCTAACCGCACAGCCCTACCCCCCGGCAATTTTCAAGAAAACCGCATATTACCTGAGGTTTCACCATGTCACCCCTGCTGACCATCGCTAAACGCGAGTTCAAAAGTTACTTCGATTCCCCTTTGGCCTATGTCGTGATTTGCCTGAGCTTCGCTGGCTTGGGTGTGATGTTCTTAGTCAACGACGCTTCGTTCTGGGCGCGCGACCGCGCCAGTATGGAGCCCATGTTCGGCCTGATTCCCGTCGGTCTGAGTATGCTGGTCATCCCGGTAGTCACCATGGGGCTGATGGCGGAAGAAAAGCGCAGTGGCACTTTAGAAATGCTGATCACGTTGCCCGTGAAGGACAGCGATGTAATGTTGGGCAAGTACATCGGCGCGCTGGGGTTGGTGTTGACGCTGCTGTTCGCAACGCTGGTCTACCCCTTCGCCATGTTCAAGTTCCCTTGGCATTTGGGCCCGCTGGATTGGGGCCCGGTGCGCAGCGCCTATTTGGGATTGATGTTGTTCAGTGCGGCCTCCATCGCGATTGGCCTCTTGATCAGCTCGCTCACCTCGAGTCAGGCGATTGCCTTCTTCCTCACGTTCTTCGTGCTGAGCCTGCTTTACTGGACGGGCAGCATGACGGATTTCACCGGAGGCACCTTGGGCGACGTGCTGCAATACGTCAGCTTCCAGTCGCGACTGGACGGTTTCATGCGCGGGCTGATCGATACTCGCGATGTGATTTACTTCTTATCCATCACGGCGGTTGCCCTGGTGGTGGCGTTCCGCGCCCTTGAGCGCAGAAGGTGGGCATAAGTTCCATGGCTACTCAGTCACGCAAGAGCAAAGTCGCTGCCCAAACGGGCATGTACCTGGTCGTGATCGGCGCGATCTGCGCCGTGGCGAACGTGTTCGCAGCCGGCATCCACGGTCGCGTCGACACCACGCTGAACGAACGCTTCACCCTGTCCAAAGGCAGTGCGAATTTGGTGCAGAGTCTGAAAGAGCCCATCACCGTCGAAGCCTACGTGGAGACAGGTTTGCCCGTGTTGGATGTCTTCGTGCGCGATTTGACCGCGCTGCTCAATGAGTATGAACAAAACGGCGGCGGCAAATTCCACTACACGATCATCGAGCCCAAGACCCAGGAGCTGCAGGATCAGGCCAAAGATGCCGGCCTTGAGCCCATGGCATTCGGCGCCGCCGACGACAACAAGACATCCATCGCACAAGGCTACATGGGCCTAGTGCTCAAGTACCGCAGCGAGAAGGACACCATCCCACAGCTGGATCCGCGTCAGGGCAGCGGCCTTGAATTTTGGATCACCAACAAGATCCGTGAGCTGCGCGACAAAGCCGACAACATGAAGCACAAGATCGGCGTCGTGAGCGGCAAGGACGAGTTGAAGCTCACCGACAACAACTTGGTGCCCCGTCAGGGCCAGCAAGGGGGCGTCAACATCCAGGGCATTTTCGGCCAAGCCTTCCCCTTCTACACCTTTGAGGATGTGCCGCTCAGCGCGGACAAGGAGATCAATCCCGAGCTTTCAGGCTTGATCATTACCCAGCCACAGAAGGAGTACACCGACGCCGAACTCAAGCGTGTCGACGATTTCCTGATGCGCGGCGGTAAGGCACTCGCGGTATTCGCATCTGCAGTCGCCATCAAACCAAACGACGCCACCATGTCCGCCACACTCAACCTCTTTGGGTTGGACAAGCTGACTTCCGGCTATGGGCTCAACATCAAGAAGGATGCGGTATTGGATTTCGGTGCGTCATTCAGCATTGGGGTCATGACTCAAGGTGGCCCAGTCCCCGTGCGTCACCCTGCCATCGTTCACGCGACCGACAGCCCGTATTTCGAGGGCGACAAGGAAACGCTGGACACCACGTTCCCGAGCTTCTTCCGCTTGCCGGAAGTGGCGTTCCCCTTCCCTTCAACCATCGAAGTGCTGCGTGACAAGCAACCGAAGGACGTCGATCTGAAGGTCGTGGCACGCACCACGCCGAACGCCAGCGCGCTCACGGATGCAACCGTGGACATGAAGCTGCGCCCCGACTGGAAGCAGAAGCCCCCTGCAGAGCAGCACGCCATTGCAGCGACGGCAGAAGGCAAGCTGAAGAGCGCCTTCGGCGACACGCGCGCGCCGCAGCCATCACGAGTGCTGGTCATCGCTTCCAGCCAGTTCCTCACCAATCCCTTTGCCTACGCCGGCAACGGCCCGGAAATGGGCGGCGATTTCGCGATGTTTGGCGGCGTCGGCGGGGACCGCGATCTGCAAATGATCGCTCAGCCGTACGCGCAGCGTTACCTGACACAGACGATCTTATCGTTGAAGAACACGCTCGATTGGATGAGCGGCGATACGGATCTGCTAGCGGTGAGCGCCAAGATCATTGGCGATGCGAACCTGAATTACTCCGACGTCAAGCCGCCCGCGTTTGCCGCGGAAGACGACGACGCAGCCGCTCAGAAGAAAGACGAAGAATACCGCGCGGCTCGCAAGAATCTTCAGAGCACCATCAAGTGGACACTCACATTGAGCCTGCCCTTGGCGTTCGCCCTGTTTGGTTTCCTGCGTTGGCGCGGACGGCTGTCGCGCAAGAATCAATATTCTATCGCTTGAGGTAAACTGTAATGGATACCCAGAATAAGCTGTACATCTCCTTGGCAGTGCTCGCCGTAATGGGCGGCGCTCTGTATGTTCAGAACCAGAAGAAGCAGGCCGTAAGCCAGGCCCACAGCCTGCAGGGCGTGGCGGCTGCAATGCCCAAGCTCGGCCTCACTGAGGACAGCATGAAGAAGGTCACCAAGGTGGTGATCGATCGCACCGAGAGCTCAGGCGACAAAGACACCGACAAGGGTGCGGACGACAAGGACAAGAGCACGGGTACGGAAACGCGCCAAGAATACGTGCTGGAGCGCAAGGGTGACGACGCTTGGGATCTGACTAAGCCAACGATGGCCAAGGCAAATGCCAACAACGTCAAATCCATGCTGGATAACCTGGCGAAGCTGAGCTTCAGCGAGCAAATCAGCTCATCGGCAGACGCCTACAAAGAATGGAATTTGACCGACGATAAGGCGCTACACACTGTTTTCTACCAGGGCGACAAGGTGGTTGCCGATCTCTACCTGGGCGACAGCGGCTCACGCGGGCAGATGACGCGCATCGCCGGGCAAACGGGCGTGTACGCGGCAAAGGGTTTTTCCAAATGGGTGTACGACCGCGATCTGAAAGGCTGGCGCGATCACTCGGTTTGGACTTTTGACGACAAGAACCTGGCCACCATAGACATCACCAATGAGCAAGGTGCCATCAGCCTGAAGAAGGATGGCGATAAGTGGCAAGGTCAAAGCAAGCCCGCCAAAAGCGGCGCTTTTGAAGCCATCAAAGATTTCAAGGAAAGCGGCGTGATCAGCCTGGTCAGCGCCTACAAGACGCTCAATGCGGTGGATTTTGCCGAGGGTAAGAGTGACGCCGACACCGGACTGGATAAGCCCGTGGCTCACGTCACATTCACTTTGAAAGACGGCGGCAAGTTCGATCTGGATTACGGCAAGGTCGAAGGCTCGAATCGCTGGGTGCGACGAACCGGCTCCGACGGCGCCGTCAGCATCAGCACTTGGTCTGCGGATTGGGTGACCGTGGGTGAAGAGAAATTCCAAGACGTGAAGAAACCGGACCCAGCCGCTGCCGGCTCAGCCGCCGCCGCAGGTTCCACGGCCCCAGTGCCCGCAAAGGCGCCTGCCCCCAAGCACTGAGCCTGAGCGATAGTCAAAGGTCGGGCGTGAACGAACTCGTTCGTCTCAGCGCCGAATTGCGTGATCGCGTCGCGAGCCTGCGCTTCGCCGCTCCCGTCTCTTACGTCTACAATCCTCTGGCTTACGCATGGGCGCCCCATGCCAATTACCTGGAACGGTACGGCGAAGGGCCAAAAGAGGCTCTGCTTCTGGGCATGAATCCTGGACCTTTCGGCATGGCACAAACGGGCGTGCCCTTTGGCGACGTTGCATTGGTCCGAGGGTGGCTGGGGATTACGGGCAGCGTGAAAAAACCCAAGCGCCAGCATCCGAAGAGGCCGGTGCAGGGTTTCGCTTGCAGCCGCAGCGAAGTGAGCGGCACTCGCCTGTGGGGCTGGGCGAAAGATCGGTTCGAGACACCGCAGCGATTTTTCGAGCGATTTTTCATTCTCAATTATTGCCCGCTGGTTTTCATGGAGGAATCGGGACGGAACCTGACCCCGGACAAACTGCCGCGAGGCGACGCCGCGCCGTTGTTCGCGGCCTGCGACGAACATTTGCGGCGCGCAGTGGAATTGCTTGAGCCCGA
>DATJEQ010000062.1:0-19075 GCA_035496495.1 Polyangiaceae bacterium | reverse complement strand
ACCGCACACGACAAACCACCGGCTCGCAACTCCTGTTGCAGTTGGGTGAATAGCTCAGCAGCGCCCGCAGCCGACCTCACGAGTAAAACGCGTTTACGGGCAGCGCGCGGCTCTCCACAGTCGTTGACGGCCCAACACAGGTTGCCCAAATCCACCGCGAAACCGGCCGCGGGCCTTCCCGCGCCGAATTGTTCGAACAAGTGATCGTAGCGACCGCCGGAGCCTACGGGCTCACCCGGGCCGTGTGCCAAGATGTGAAAGGTTAGGCCAGTGTAATAATTGAGCGAACGGATTTCGCCCAAGTCGACGATGCTGCTCGTCGCGAGCTGTCGCTCTTTGACCCAATTCCAGATCCGCTTGAGCTCTGCACACGCTTGCTCCGCCGCAGTGCCTTTGAGGGCGCGCTCTGCTTTAGGCCACACTTCATCTCCGCCGTGTAGATCCGGCAAAGCAGCGAGTGCCTTCTTGATGGCCGGGCTGAGTCCCGCGCGCGCCGCCGCAGATTCGACCTGCGTCGTATCTTTCATCGAAAGGGCCTCGACCAATGCCAGCCGATCGCTGGGCGCGGCCGCATCCACCAGCGCGGTGGTGATCGCCGCGTGCCCAATATCCAGGGTGAACTCTGTGAGACCAGCTGCGCGTACCGCAGCCGTTGCGGTTTCCAACACTTCCAGATCGCCGCTCTCCGCCTGTGTGCCGATCAACTCGAAGCCCAGCTGCTGGATTTGCCGCTTCGTGCGGGCCCGTTCGTGACGGCGTCGGAGCACCGAACCTTGATAACAAAGGCGGACAGGGCCGGGTGCGGCCCGCAGCCGAGTAGCCACTAAGCGCGCGATTTGGGGCGTCATGTCCGGACGCAGCGCCACGACTTCGCCGGATTCAGGGTCAACAAACCGCAGCAAAGAGTTCGCGTCCTGCTCGCCCATCCAACGCTGCAGCACATCGGCCAACTCAAAGGCGGGCACGCTGACGCGCTGGTAACCGCACAGCTCAAAAGCCTCCATCACGCTGCGGCTCGCCCGCGATTGCTCCGCTGCTTCTTGGGGCAACAGATCCCGCAACCCGGATGGCAACGGATACTCCAATGCACCCACCCCGGCATCACTGGGCACAGGGGGCAGACTTGGAGAGCGCGCGACTTTGGACAAGGCGGTGCACTCTAGCAAAGAATTTCCGGTTTAAAATGCCTGCGTGGGGGGCGCTAAACCGGCACAAAACAGGCCATTTATTGCAGCGAGCGAGCGCCTATCGCCCCGTCATTGACTGCCAGCTGTGCTGGAACAACATTGGGGGTCATGTCCCACCCTTCGGATTCGGCCCCAGTCGATGTGAGTGAACGCACGCGCGCGATGGGTGATCGCCCTGGTGAGCAGCTGCACACGCGTCTGTTCATGCAGCTCCTGGTGTTCGACTGCGACAGTTCGCTCGCACCCAGCGCCGCCGTCTCCACCTTGGGCGCCGCGCTCACCGCTCGCGAATGCCATGCCGTTATCTACGAGGACGTGAACAATCCGCGCGGTCTAGCTCTGCTCAGCTGGAGCGAAGATCCAGGTTCATTCGTCGAAAAAGTTAGGCCCATTTTCAACGACAACAAACTGAGCGCGCTCAAGCTGCAACCGGAGTTCACCATGCTGGGCCGCACCTACTCCACCGGCTTCGAGCCCGATCTCAAATTCTGGCTCTTGGATCGCCCGCAGCAAACCGTGCTGAACCCGCTTTGGCCCTGGGCCGTGTGGTATCCATTGCGCCGCATTGGCGCCTTCGAGCGCCTAGCCCCACCCGAAAAGGGCAGCATCATGAAAGAGCACGGCGACATCGGCAAATCCTACGGTGCCTCCGATCTGGCCCACGACGTGCGCCTGGCCTGTCACGGCCTCGACGCCAAAGACAACGAATTCGTAATCGGCCTGATCGGCAAAGACCTGCACCCCCTCTCCCACGTCGTTCAAGCCATGCGAAAAACACGGCAAACCGCCGAATTCATCGGCCAAATGGGCCCCTTCTTCGTCGGTCACGTCGCCTGGCGCAGCAAGAGCTGAAAGTAAACACGGTCGCAGTTCAATGCTAACGCGGGGCTTCCGCGTTGCTCACTTGCACGGTCGCACTCACTAGTTGGCTGAGTGAGGTGCAGATTTCTTGGGGCGGGTTGTTGGGCGGGGAGGCGGTGCGGCACCACACGGCGCGGGCTTTGGCGGTGACTTCGCCGGTGCCGGTGCTTTGAGCAACGAGGGCAAACGGCAACACGATGCGGTCGTCTTCGCGCTGCGAGGCGGTGCGGATTCCGACTCGGTCGCGCAGGGTTGACGCGAAAGTGGGCGTCGTAACGACGATGGCGTCTGCCCACGTGAGGCGACCGCTGCCGACATGGAGCGTGGCTTCGCACAGCACACGGCCTTTGCCGACTCGGGGTTGGCAGCTGAGTTGAGCGACGAAATCGCCCGGCTCGGCTGGTGTGCCGGAAGCCGACAATAATCCAAATGCTGCGAAGCCCCACGCTGCGCGGCGTGCGATGTGCCGCGACTCAATCCTCAGCGGTTGTCGCGGCATAGAAATCCACCAGGCGGATGGGGCGCGAGGAAATCTTCACGGCAACGCGGGAACGATTCCCCGCCGCGTCGCCGCCGATTTGAAAAGCGGTGGGCGGGTTCATCTCGATCAACACGTCTTGTATCAGATAATCCGAAATCTCCTTTGGGTTCTGGTACGTGCCGCTCCAAACCTCTCGCAAATTGGCGGAAAGGCGCAAGAGCCCGACATTCACAATGCGCAGCTGCATGCGATCCGGCCTTTGCTGCGCGAAGGGAAAAGCCCGCAACCCAAAACCGTAATACGGAATCGTCGAGATCCCGACCAACCGGGCTGGCCCCTCATAAATGATCTCGCCCGATTCAATTGGTTTGCCGATTTCCCTCCCCGTAGCATCCAAGCGCATCGCTGGCGCGCCGCGATTGATCACGCGGCAGTTCGGCCTTTGCTGCCACAGGTAACGGGGAATGGTGCGCGTGGTCGACGCGATGGCATATCCGAGCAAGCCGGGCACCGCGCGTTTGAACGGCGTCGCATCCAGCACGCTCTTGACATGTTGATAATCTTCTAAGACGAGCGCATCCAATCCGAAGCCGCAAAAGGGCGTGAGCGTGTCTTCCACCTCGACCAAACTGATCTTCTTGCTTCCCGTCTCGACACGCAGCCGCTGAATATCCGCTGCAAGCTCCCGACGCTTCGCTCCCGCGGGCCCCACGACGTAAGCCAGCGCGTTGCCGGTTCCCATTTTCAAAAATCCGAATCGAGGCAGCGGCTTGCCTTGGCGCTCGGCCTCGCGCACGACTTTGGTGACCATGGTGGTGAACGTGCCGTCGCCGCCGCCAGTGAGCACCGTGCCGTACCCCCGATCGACTAAGGTCTTCGCAATTTCCCCCGCTTCCGGTAGCGAACGCGAAACGAATAAGTCGCCGCCCATCATGATCTGGCCCAGGGTGGAAATCACCTCACCCGTCACGTTACGGGCGTTACCATTGACCACCACGGCCACGCGTTGGCTTGCGGGCAGAATGCTCAAAGGCGAACTCTTAGGCGGCTCCCCAATGGGCTCCATCGCGCTGCCGTGTAACACGCTCCTGGGGCCGCTGCACCCGCACCCGACCACGCGCCCCTCGAGGCCTAAATTTGCCTATTTCAGCTGGTTGATGGCGAAAGTTGCGCTACAACGCCGCCCCATGCATTTCGTCGATGAATGCGAGCTCCGCATCGAGGCCGGTAATGGTGGCAGCGGCGCTATCGCGTTTCGTCGCGAAAAGAACATGCCCATGGGAGGCCCCGCCGGTGGGGACGGTGGCCATGGCGGCAGCGTCATTTTCGAAGTCGATCCAGGAGTGAACACACTGTTCGACTTGAAGCATCAACGCACCCTGCGCGCCAAGCACGGCGAGAACGGCGGCGGCAAAGATTGTTACGGCCGCGCGGGCGCAGATCTGATCGTGCGCGTGCCAGCGGGCACCTTAGTGTTCGAGCGCAAATCGGGGGAACGACTGTTTGAGTTGACCGCCAACGGCGAGCGGAAAATCGTGGCGCAAGGGGGCCAAGGCGGGCGCGGCAACATGCATTTTGCCACACCGTCAGAACGCGCCCCGCGCCACGCGGAGCCAGGCACGCCGGGCGAGAAACTCGATCTGCGCTTGGAGCTCAAGGTGATGGCGGACGTGGGGCTCCTTGGTTTTCCCAATGTCGGCAAGAGCACGTTCATTCGAGCGGTGAGCCGCGCGCGCCCCAAGGTTGCGGATTATCCCTTCACGACTCTTGAGCCGCACCTCGGCGTGGTCACCGTCGGGGATGGGCGCGCGGGGTTGGGGCAACATTTCGTAATCGCTGACATTCCGGGGCTAGTGCCCGGCGCAAGTCGTGGGGTGGGATTGGGCGCGCGCTTTCTGCGCCACGTCGAGCGAACCCGTGCGCTGCTGCACCTGGTTTCGCTAACTGACGATCCCGCTCGCGAACCGCTTGCCGACTACGACGCTATTCGCCAAGAGCTGGATCTGTTCAATACCAAGCTCTCCGAGCACCCTGAAATTGTTGCGCTGACGAAAGGCGATCTGCCGGAGGTTCGCGAGGCGTACCCCGAGCTAAAGACCCGCTTCGCAGAACGAGGCGTCACGCTGTACCTGATCAGCTCCGCCACCCACGCCGGGTTGGATCTGATTGTGAGGTCGCTGGGGTACATCGTCGCTGACGCGGCGACCCCGGCTGCGTGATGGCGCAAGCCCCCGCTCACCCCATATGGGCGGCGTCGAAATCGTCGAATTGATCGACCTCGCCACCCACGGAGAGATTGTCGAATCGCGTGTAACGCGATTCGTAATGCACCTTCACCGTGCCAGTGGGCCCGTTCCTCTGCTTGGCCACAATTATTTCTGCCACTCCCGGCTCGGCTGAGGTCTCGTTGTAGTATTCGTCGCGGTAGATGAAGATGATGGTGTCGGCGTCCTGCTCAATGGCGCCCGATTCACGCAAATCGCTCAACTGGGGCCGTTTGTCCTTGGTGGTACGGGTTTCGACGGAGCGATTGAGCTGGCTCAGGGCAATCACCGCCACTTCCAGTTCTTTGGCCAGCTGCTTGAGCCCCCGGGACAACTCGCTGATCTCCTGCTCGCGGTTGCCGGCGTCCCGACGCCCCTGCATCAATTGCAAGTAATCCACCACTACAACGCCCAATTTTTCTGCTTTCGGGCCGTCTCCAGACTGACGCGCAATGTCTGCTTTCAACCGACGAACCCGGGCGCGCAGATCCAAGAGGCTGAGCGCCGGTGTATCGTCCAAGAACACGGGCAGTCGCCCCAGGCGTGCCGCCGCATCGGTCAACTTGTTCCAATCGTCGGGCACAAGACTCCCGCTGCGGAACTTGGAAACATCGACGCGAGCTTCCGTGGCCACCAAACGCGACGCCAGTTGAGCGAGCGGCATTTCTAGCGAGAAGAACGCAACAGCGTAACCCGGTTGTTCTATTTCCGCCTCGCCGAACGCCGCGTGTTGATCCTCAACACGAACGCGACGCGGTTGCGCCGCGTTGGCGGCGATATTGAGCACAAAGGCCGTCTTACCCATGCCGGGGCGCCCCGCGACAATGTACAGATCGCCCGGATGCAGGCCGGCAATCTGTCGATCCAAGCGATCGAACCCGGTGGGCACGCCGGTGATTGCATCGCCACGGCGCGCCGCTGCCTCCAACACGCCGAAAGCTAGCTGCAACGCGTCCTTCACCGGGCGCAGTGCGGTGCGCTCAGCCACCCGCGCTACGTCGAACACGGCCTGTTCTGCCTGATCGATGAAGCCCTGCACCTCCCCCACATCGCCGTAGCCGGCAGCGGCGAATTGTTGGCAAGCCGCGATCAGCTGCCGCAAACGCCACTTCTCGCGCACCATGCGCGCGTGTTCCACCACGTGCGCCACTGCGGGCGTAGCATCCGTGAGCTGCGCCAAATACGGCGTGCCGCCCACTTGCTCCAACCGTTCTCGATCGCGCAGCCAGCCCGAGACGCTGATCAAGTCGACAGGGCGGCCGCTGCTCTGCAGGTCGACGATCGCTTCGTACACACGACGATTGGCATCCGCGTAGAAATGCTCGGGCCGCAACAGCTCGTAAGCTTGATCGAACGCGGAGGCTTCGAGCAGCACCGCACTGAGCACGGCCGCTTCCGCATCCAAATCATGCGGCGGCACGCGCCCTTCACTGGGGCGTAACGCAGCGGCCCCTTGTCGCGGCTCGTTCTTGCGCCCACCGGGGAATTCCATGACCCGATCGTACTAGAGCGCTGGTTCCAATTGTAGGGGCACGGCACGTCGCGCCCCCGTCAAAATCCTGAACGCACGGCACACCGTGCCTCTAAAGAACGCCATCCACAGCTTGTGCGCTGTGGAATTCATGGGGAGTCGAATTTCAGCTCTGCTTGACGACTTCGACCTTCAGCACCGTATTTAGATCCGGGTGCAGGCGAAGCGGCACTTCGTGCAGCCCCAAGGTGCGAATCGACTCAGCGAGCTCCAGTTGACGGCGGTCGATCGCAATGCCGGCTGCTGCATACGCGGCAACGATGTCCTTCGCCGTGACTGAGCCGTACATCTTGTCTTCCGCTCCCACGCTGCGCGGGATCTTGATTGCTACCTTCTCCAGCTTCGCCGCAACCGCTTCGGCTTCCGCCTTCTCACGAGCAGCCCGCGCGACGGCAGCGCGCTTCATTTCCTCAAGTTGAGTCAAGCTGGCGCCCGTTGCGGGCACAGCGAGCGAACGCGGGAACAGGTAATTGCGCGCGTAACCTGGGCGGACGCGGACAACACTGCCGCTCTTGCCCAGATTCTTCAGATCTTGCCTAAGAACAACGTGAATTTGTATGGCCATGGCTACCTTGTCACTCGTTGATGCTGTACGGCAACAGCGCGATGTTGCGCGCCTGCTTGATTGCCGTGGTCATTTCCCGCTGGTGCTTGGCGCACAAGCCCGAAGTACGACGTGGCACGATCTTGCCGCGATCCGTGATGAAATAACGCAGGCTCTGAGGATCCTTGTAATCGATGGTGGGGGCACCGTCGCCACAGTACTCGCAGCCGCGCTTGCGCAAGCCGCGAGCGCCGCCGCCGTAACCCATGCCGCCGCCGAAGCCGCCGCCGTAACCAAAGCCCGAACCGGGCATCATGCTGTCGCTCATGTTGCATCGCCTCCGTCGCCGTCGTCGCCGTAACCGTCCCCGCCCTCATCGTCCATCGCGTCGTAGCGCGAGTCGTCTTGCCCAGTGCGGTAGCCGGCGCGGGGCGCCAAGCCCAGACGTTGTTCGAGCGTCTCTTCCTGATCCGCAGGATCGGGGTCAACGTGCTCGAACTTCAGATCTTCAGGATTGACCTGCTTGGATTCATCGATGGTGTCGGCCGTCTTCACGGTCTGGAACTTGAGCACTGCATCCAGCATGCGCAGATTGCGCTCCACTTCAGCGACCAAGCCACCGCCGCCTTGGTACTCGAAGTACACATAGACGCCGCGAGTGTGACGCTTCATGGGATACGCCAAACGGCGGCGACCCCAGTTCTCAACTTTCGTGAGCACCCCTTGCGAACGCCCGATCACGTCCTTCATCCGCTCGGAAATTCCTTCAGCGGTGGCGCGATCGGAGTTGGGGTTCAGGATGTAGATGGTTTCGTACTGCCGTTTAGACGGCACTGCTGCTGCGGCTTGCGCCATAGGAACTCCCTTCGGACTTCAGGCCCTCTGTTGAGAGCAAGGAGCGTGTTAGGTTTTAGGTCTTCGGTTGGCTTGATTCATTGCCTGCTCAAGGCCCAATTTGAAAAGCATTTCCAGCGCTTTGATGGCGCCTTCAACGAGACTCTCAACTTGGGGGCCCTGCTCAGGGGGGAAGGCTTGTAGCACAAAGTCCGCCAAGTCACCCCGAAACTCAGGGGGGGGCCGGCCGACCCCGCAGCGCAGCCGGACGTAATCCTGGGTGCCCAGCTGTTCACTGATCGAGCGCAGGCCGTTATGGCCGGCTTCCCCGCCGCCCCGCTTGAGCCTCACGTCGCCCAAAGGCAGATCGACCTCGTCGTGCACGACGATCACGTCCTTCGCCGGAATCTTAAAGAAATTTGCTGCCTTAACGACACTGAATCCGGAAAGATTCATGAACGTTTGCGGCTTTTGCAGCAGCACCCGTTCCCCGGAGATGGAAACATCCGCCGTGCCCGATTCGAACTGCTCGCGCCACTGGCCCCCGCGAGCTTGAGCTAGGCGCTCGAGCACCACAAAGCCGATGTTGTGCCGCGTGGCGCTGTAACGCGCCCCGGGGTTGCCCAGGCCAACCACGAGTTGCATGGATGCTGGAACCCCGCGAGCTAGAGGTTACCGCGGGCGATGGCCCACAGGTTACTTCTTGCCTTCCTTCTTGGCCTCGGGCTTCTTCGCTGCTGCGCCTGCCGCCGGTGCTGCCGCACCCGCCGCGCCTGCTGCACCTGGCGCTGCCGCCGCACCCGCTGCTGCAGGTGCTCCGGGTGCGCCCGGTGCGGCCGCTGCCCCTGCTGCGGGCACTTCCTCTTCCTCGGCTTCCTTACCGATCACACCGGCG
Source organism: Polyangiaceae bacterium (assembly GCA_035496495.1). Taxonomy (GTDB): domain Bacteria; phylum Myxococcota_A; class Polyangia; order Polyangiales; family Polyangiaceae; genus SZUA-265. The sequence continues at coordinate 10,478 of DATJEQ010000062.1, read as the reverse complement.
ACGGTGCGCTCTTCGGGAATGCGTAGGGTCACGCCCTTGGGCAGCGCGAGATCTTTTGCTGGCACGCTGTCGCCAATGTCGATCTCGGTCATGTCGTACGTCAGCTTGAGCGGGATATCCGCCGGCAAGCAACGCACCGGAACCCGGCGATACACCAACTCCAGAACGCCGCCTTCCGTCACGCCCTTGGACTTGCCGGTGAGCTCAAGAGGCACCTCGATATCGAGCAACTGATCGGCGTCAATTTTCACAAAATCCGCGTGCAACACCCGCCGAGAAATGGGGTGCAGCTGACACTCACGCAACAGGCTAGTGATCTTCTCTTTGCCATCGACGGTGAGCTCTATCACGGCGTTCTGCCCGTATTCGCTCTTGAGCACCTTGACGACATCTGCCGGGGCCAGAGTGAGCGGCATAGCAGCAAGACCTTTACCGTAGGCAATCGCGGGGATCTGGGTGCCCGAGCGCATCCTGCGCATTTCGGCTTTGCCCAACTGGGGGCGGCGGGTTGCCTGAACTTGAATTGGTTCCATGACTGTGTCCTTCTCTAATCTCTAATTCACTTCACACGAAGAGATTGCTGACTGAATCGTTTGCGTCGATGCGACGAATGGCCTCTGCCAAGAGCCGCGCCGTCGAAAGCACCTTGAATTTCTTGCTCGCTTTTGCCTCTGGCCGCAGAGGAATTGAATTCGTGACCACTACCTGCTCCAGGGGCGAATCCACAATGCGCTGCACTGCGGGGCCGCTGAGCACGCCGTGGGTCGCGCAAGCTACCACGCGCCTTGCGCCCTTGTCCATCACCGCCCGGGCGGCGTTACACAAGGTGCCCGCGGTGTCGATCAAGTCGTCAATGATGATGCAGTCTTTGCCCTGCACATCACCAATCAAGTGCATGACTTCACTCTGATTTGCCCGCTCACGGCGCTTGTCGACAATGGCCAACGAGGCCCCGAGCCGCTTGGAGTAAGCGCGCGTGCGCTCCACGCCGCCAGCATCCGGCGAGACGAACACCGCTTCTTCACCGAAATGTGACTTCAAATAGTCATTCAGGAAGATGGGCAGCGCGTACAGATGATCGAACGGAACGTTGAAAAACCCCTGAATTTGCCCAGCATGCAGATCCACACACAGGATGCGCGTGACGCCGGCTGACTCCAAAAGATCCGCCACCAACTTGGAAGTGATCGGCGTTCGCGGCGCGACTTTGCGATCCTGCCGGGCGTACCCATAATAAGGAATCACCGCGGTGATGGACCCAGCCGATGCGCGACGCAGCGTGTCGCACATGATCAGCAGCTCCATCAGATTTTCATTCACCGGCGAGCACGTGGGCTGAATGATGTAGGTGTTGAGGCCGCGAACATTCTCAGCGACTTGGAAGAACAACTCTCCGTCACTGAAGCGTGACAACTTCGCGTCGGCCAAACGCGTGCCCAACACCACTGCGATGTCTTCCGCAAGTTCTGGATTTGCGTTTCCTGAGAACAGGCAGAGGCTCTTGATTGCCATTGGTGCGTTACCTTATCTGGCCTTGTCCGACTTGCCCGGAGCGGCTTGTCCAAATACCCGAAACTAAAGCACAATCAGCTCTAACCCAGGACCGACCGGCGGCGGAGGACTAGCAGCCGACCTGTGTGCTGTCAACGACCGCACCCCGAAGCCCAGAAGCCGCACCGTTTGCTCCCCCAAATCCCCAACGATCAACCCGGTTAAGAGGATGTAGGCCAGATGGCCGATTTGAAGAATCCTCAGCGCAATTCCATCAGCAGGCGATCGGGGTTCTCCAAGAAGCTCACGACTTCCTGGGCGAAAGCCGCCCCAATGTGACCGTCGATGATTCGGTGGTCAAACGACAAGCTGATGTGCAGCACATTGCCCACCACGACCTGATCGCCCTTCACCACCGGCAGCTTCTTCATTTCAGGGATGTAGAGGATCGCGACCTCCGGGTAGTTGACCACGGGGGTTGCGAACATGCCGCCCAACTTGCCGAGTGAGGTGATGGTGAACGACGACCCGCCCAGATCTTCCCTGCGCGTCTTGCCTGCACGCGCCTCATTCGCGAGCCGTTCGATCTCGCGAGCAATCTCGAGCAGATTCAAGCGATCCGCGTTGCGCAGTACCGGCACAATCAGCCCCGCATCCGTAGCAGTGGCGATTCCGATGTCGAAGCCGCCCTTGTGGATCATCTCCATCGTGGAATCATCGACAACCGTGTTGAGCATGGGGTGCCGCTTGAGCGCCTGCACCACTGATTTAACAATGAAGGGCAGGTAGTTGAGGCGCACCCCTTCTTTTTCGGCAAAATCCTTGGCGCGCGTGCGCGAGGCGATCAATGCCTCACAGTTGCATTCTTCCACGTACGTGAAGTGAGCCGCTGTGTGCTTTGAGCGCGCCATGCTCTCGTACACGCGCTTGCGGATGCCGCGAATGGGCACTCGCTGATCGGCCGCTGAACTCGCGACGGGAGCCGGAGGCGGCAGTGGGGCGCCGGGGGACGGAGTGGTGACAGCCGCTGAAGCCCCCCCTTTCCTTCCACTTGTAGCAAAGGCGCGTACATCTTCCGGCGTAACGCGCCCGCTGCTGCCAGTGGGACGCACTTGTCGCAGATCGACCCCCAGTTCACGGGCGAGCTTGCGTGTCGCCGGCGCGGCAAGTGGACTTTCTTCAAAGTAGCTTCCAGCAGCCGACGCAGCATTGAGCCCAGGTAGATTGTCTTTGAGATCGCCTACGGCCGATGCCGTCGTTGCTGTCGATGCGGGGGCAACCGGTGCGGCTGGCGCGGCTGCGGGGGCAACCGGCGCGGCTGGCGCGGGTGCGGCGGCTTCTTTGCTGGCGCTGGCAACGCTCTCCGACGCGCCTGCGCCTTCACCCAAAGCGAGCACGACCAGAACCTTACCCACGGGTACCACTTCGCCCTGTTGAGCGCGCAGCTCCGCAACGCGGCCTGCTTTTGGAGCACCGATGGTGACCGTCGCTTTGTCGGTCATTACTTCGACCATGTCTTGATCGGCTGCAACCGTGTCGCCGACTTTGACCAACCAATTGACGATCTCGCCTTCGCTGACACCTTCACCAATATCAGGAAGCTTGAATTCGAATGTCGACATCACGGACCCTTTCAATGCGACTAAAAATTAATCAACCACGAACCGAGCGCACGAGCGCGGGCAAGATGCGGTGTGAGAGCGGTAAGTATTCCATCTCCAGCGAATACGGGAACGGTGTATCGAAACCCGTAACGCGAATTGGCGGCGCCTGCATGTGGAAAAAGGCCTTTTCCATCAACAGCGTGACGATCTCCGCCCCCAGACCGCAGGTACGCTGCGCCTCGTGAACGACCACCACGCGGCCTGTTTTGCGCACGCTGGTGACAATTGCCTCGATATCGAGCGGCCATAGAGTCCGCAGATCGATCACCTCGGCGTCAATGCCTTGGCTAGAGGCGCGAGTTGCGGCGTCCAAGCACTCATAAATCATCGCACCGTACGAGATAACGGTGACGTCCCTGCCCGGCCGCGTCACTGCCGCGCGACCGAGCGGCACAGTGTAATCGCCAGCCGGCACCTCGCCTTTAGCCGCACGGTACACCCGCTTGGGCTCGAAGAACAAAACTGGATCGGGGTCGCGAATCGCCGCCAGTAGCAGACCTTTCGCGTCATAGGGATTCGAGGGGCACACCACTTTGAGCCCCGCAACGTGGACGAACTGTGCTTCCGGATGCTGTGAGTGGTAATGGCCACCGCGAATGCCGCCGCCTACGGGCGCGCGGATCACCATCTTGGGGGCATAATCGTTGCCGGAGCGGTAGCGATACTTCGCCAGCTCGTTGACGATCTGATCGTAGGCAGGCCAGATAAAATCGGCGAATTGAATTTCCGGCACGGGGATCATGCCGTAAAGCGCCATGCCAATTGCGCAGCCGACAATGCCGCCTTCACTGAGCGGCGTGTCGATCACTCGAGTTTCCCCAAATTCCTCGAATAGGCCCTGCGTGACGCGGAACACACCGCCCACGCGGCCAATGTCTTCTCCGAGGAGAACGACCCGTTCGTCGCGAGCCAATTCAATTTTCAATGCATCGCCAATGGCCTGCACCAGGTTCATCTGCGGCATGACTCAGTGCGATCTCCCGGCGCGCGGCCCAGCAAGTAATTCTGCGCGCTGCTCTTCCAAATTCCAGGACAGCGATTCGTACACATCGTCGAACATCGTTTCCAGCGCGGGCTTCTCTGTGCGCTCCGCGATTTCGACCGCTTGCTTGAAACGCGCGTCCAGTTCGGCCTTCAAGGCTTGCTCGCGCGCTTCGTCCCACTCGGAGCGGTCTTCCAAATAGCGACGCACACGAGCAATGGGATCGCGGTGTGTCCAAGGCGCCAGGTCGTCTGAGCCGCGATAGGCGTTGGGGTCATCGCTGGTGGAGTGCCCGCCCATGCGGTACGTCTGCGCTTCAATCAATGTGGCGCCCTGCCCTGAGCTGGCTCGCCGCACCGCTTGCCTCACCGCAAAGACCACCGCAAAGGCGTCGTTGCCGTCCACCCGCACGCCGGGAACGCCGTACGCGGCGCCCTTTTCCGCAAACGTGCTGCTGGCGGTCTGCCTTTCGGCGGGCACGCTGATGGCCCAGCCGTTATTGCGACAGAACAGCACCGCAGGCGTCTTGAACACGCCGGCAAAGTTCATTCCCGCGTGAAAATCGCTGGAGCTGGTCGCGCCGTCGCCGAAGTAGATCAACGAAGCGGCGTCTTCTTTGCGCAATTTGGCAGCCCAAGCGAGCCCCACGCCGTGTGTGATCTGGGTGCCCACGGGTGAGCTGATGGACAGCCAGTGGGTTTGCCGCGATGTGTAGTGATCCGGCATTTGCCGCCCTTTGACGGTGTCATTGGCGTTGCCGAACATATTGTCGACAAAGCGCTGAAAATCCAAACCGCGCATCAGTGCCGCACCGAACTCGCGGTAACAAGGGAACAACCAGTCCTGCTGTCGCATCGCAAACGCGGAGCCAATCACGGCTGCCTCTTCGCCCAAAGAGCCCACATGGAACCCGATGCGCCCTTGGCGCTGCAGTGCGGTCAAGCGCTCGTCGAGCAAGCGCGTCTGCACCATGTGCCGGTAGATATGGCGCACTTCATCGGCGCTGAGCTTGGGGTCATATTCAGGCGCGAGCGAGCCGTCGTCATGCAGCGTCTGCATGAGCCCATTGCCGCCCTTGTGTTCGAGATCGTCGTTTTGCCGCTTGCTCATTCTGCCAACGCCGATTCTACTTCCTTCAAGGCAGTATCCAGAGCGCCCTCTTCCAAGCCAAACTGGTGGTGCAACTTCTCCAGCACCTCGCGCTCCACCGCGCTAACGCCCCCGGAAATGTGCGCCATCAGCGCGGCCACTCGCAGCACTTCGCGCGCGTATTCCGGTTTCGTGATGGTGCGCGCAACCATTTGCACGCGCTTGTCGATGCCGTCCTCGCGGAGCAGGTCTTCCAAGTCCTTGAGCAGCGCCAACACTTGGGCCTCGGTGACCCGGTTGCCACATCCCAAAACCACGACATGCTTGAACGCGTCGCGTTCCGTGTCGTCAAAATCGTGATCCGCGTTGGCCACAATGAAAGCACTCTCCACCACCGCTTCGAACATCGCCGCGATGTGTGGATCAAAGCCCGTGGCCTGAGTGACTTCATCGCCATCGGGGCGGCTGCTGTAGGCCTGCGAGGCGAGAGCTAGGATCGACTCGCGCGCGGGCTTGCCAGTCGCATAGGCGGGCGGCTCCCCGAGCTTTCGGGCGAGCTTTCCAAGCAGGCTCTGGTTGGCGGGCATGGCGATTTGTCGGCGGGGATCTTAGTCGAAACGTGCACGCCAGTCAGCGTTGCCGCGCGTGGGATCGCCCCACGGGCCGGTATATATGCCCTAGCGGCGCAGCAATTGGGAAGGACTGATCAGCTGGCCCTTGGACGGACCTTGGTATGGGGAAATTTCAGGGGAAACCGCATCGGACGCCGGGCCACCTGCGGCACCTGCGCCCACCGCGCCCACCGCGCCCAAGCGTGCGGCCATGAATGCCTCTGCCGCGTGATAGCTTGAGCGCACCAGTGGACCAGAAGCGCAGAACGCAAAGCCAAGCTCACGGGCGCGCTGCGCGTAACGATCGAACTGCAGCGGCTCCACGTAGCGATCCACCGCAGCGTGTTTCGGTGTGGGCCGCAGGTATTGCCCCAGGGTAACGACGTCGACCTGCGCTCGCCTCAGATCTTCGAGGGTCTCGTAGACCTCATTGTCCGTCTCGCCCACGCCGACCATGATTGAACTCTTGGTCATGCCGCTGGGCGACGCCTTCTTGGCATGGAGCAGCACCTCGAGCGAGCGATCATACGAGCAACGACGATCGCGAATTGTGGGGGTGAGCCTGCGCGTCACTTCGATGTTGTGCGCGTAAACGTCCGGTTTCCCCGCCAACACGGTTTCAACGTCGCCCTGTTTGCCCGCGAAATCGCCCACCAGCGTTTCCACCAACAACGACGGCTGACGACGCTTGAGCGCTTGCACCGTTTCCGCCACATGTGCCGCGCCGCCATCGAGGAGATCATCCCGATCCACCATGGTCAAAACGACATAGCGCAAGTTGAGAGTAGAGATCGCGCGCGCGACATGTTCCGGCTCCCGCGGATCCACTGCACCCCGTGGGTTCCCTGTTGTTACCGCACAAAAGCGACACCCACGAGTGCACGTGTGCCCCAACAACATCACCGTCGCCGTCCCGCTGCTCCAGCACTCCGCCACGTTGGGGCAACGCGCCTCTTCGCACACCGTGTACAAATCCAGCTTGCGCAGCGTCTCTTTCAGCCTCGCGTAGTTCTCGCCCCCAGGAGCCCGCACCTTCAACCACTCCGGCTTCGGCTCACGCCGCCCGACGGCGGGTGTTCCGTCTTGAATCAGGGGTAATCGATGCTCGGACTGCACCAGGGGACTCTAGGCGCACCCCAGCGCTCACGCAACAGGGAAGCATCGAGCTGCGGTTGGACAGATCCGGTGTATGATGACGCTTCGCATCAGGTTCCAGGGGGCTGCATTGTCGATACTCGACGGTCTCAGGCGCAGGTGGGTTGAGTTTTTTCTCATCCCCGTTGGGCTTGTGCTGGCGGTGCCTTTCACCGTTGTTGTCGCGAGTCCAACGCGCGTTCGGTCGGGGGTAATCGCGGCGGTCGAGCAGTACGGTCAAAATTTCACAATTCTCCTGAGGGACGATGCGACCCCCTTTGAGATGCGCGGAGAAAAGTACGGCGGAACGTGCGGCGTACTAGCGGACTTGCCGCGAGGAGCAACGGTTACGGTTTCTTACAAGGTCTGCACCTCGTGCATAGCCAATGACCACACGCTGACGCGCGTGGAACGCAACGGGACAACACTATGCGAAGACCACGTAAATGAGACTTTCGTCCTGGTGGGATGGTTGATGGTCTTGATTCCCGCATTTGCGCTGTGGCACACCGGACCACTCAAGTACGGCGGCGCTCATGAGCCGCGAGCCGCTGTGCTTCATCGGTGGGGCTCCACCAAGCGGTGGATCGACGTCGATAATTTGCCCTTGGGGCGCTCCCTCGCGCTACTCGCCGGTCTAGTTGGGGGGGTCATTGTTATTGTTGCGGGCATCGCCCTGGAATTGCCCCGCTGGTCCGTCCTCGGGATGATGATTGTAACCCTTGCCATCAATCGTCTGTTTGGAGATTGAGCGACAATTGGTGCGCCAAGTCGTCGCGAGGCGATGTAAGGGCGGCCCGCTTCAGCGGAGCTCAACCTGACAGTTGGCGCTGCAACCATCCCCGTTGCGGGTGTTGCCGTCATCGCACTGTTCGCCGGTGTTGAGGGCGCCGTCACCGCAGGAGGATTCGGTACGACAGCCGGCGCTGCAGCCATCCCCATTCTGGGTGTTGCCGTCGTCTCACACCTCGGGCGCCTCCACTGCACCGTCGCCACAGATCGGCTTGTCCTTACAAATCGAAGAACAGCCGTCGCCGGACATGTTGTTGCCATCGTCGCACTCCTCGGAGCCCTCTTGGACGCCGTTGCCGCAGTACATTCGGCGTGGTGTCGCCCAGGTCGCACTGCTCACCAGGGCCCACCACGGAATCACCGCAGTTTACCTCGATCACACAGCTCGACGAGCAACCGTCACCGCTTTGAGTATTACCATCGTCACAGGTTTCACCTGGGTCGCGCCGATTGTTGCCACAGATCTCCACGCTAGGGGACCGACACCTGATCTGGAGGTAACCCAACGGTGCCAGCGTATTTCGGTCCTCAGTGAGCAGCGGTTGTTAAATTTTTACGCACTGGCCATTGAAAATCGCCCGGAGGGGGATCTCGCCGTTGACACCCATAATGGCCGCTGCAAGCCTCATCGCCCCTAACCCATCCACGGAGGTGTCATCATGCGTTATCTCATTCGGTTCGAAGCGAGTCTCGAGGCAGGCAGCAAGATCGATCGACGTCCGGGAGGCCCTGGCCCGGCGATCGGCACCATTCTGGAGCTGGCGAAGCCGGAAACGTTTTTCGTGAGCGTCACGCGGCGCGAGCTTTACATGGTCGTCAACACGGACGATGCGGCCCTGCTCGGCGAGATCGTGCACGTGATCATGATGATTGGAGACTGCAACCCCGAGGTCACCCCCGTCATGACCGGCGACGATGCCATGAAGATCCTGCCCGGCGTGATCGAGCGCTCCTCGAAAGCAGCCGCAGCTCTGGGCGGCTAACCCGCCTCTGGCTATCGCGCCACATTCGCGTCGTCAGTTGACGTGATTCCGCCGTCGATCCAGGTCCAAGTGATGGACTGGTAGCTGAAGGACACTTCCTCGTACGTCCCGAGGGTGGAGGTGTCGGCCTGTTTGTTGTTGGGCATTACCAGGCGAACCGAGGTGATCCGCGCGTTCTTCAGTATGATGCGGTAGTACGACGAACTACTCGCGCTGGTACGCGCTGACGAAACGAAATCCAGATCGACTTCTTTCAAATTCTCATTCGTCATCTGCGCTTGATGCAACAGCGGCGAGCTTCGGTCGAGCAGCTTGGTGATCACAAACGGCTTGTGCTGGCGCTTGCCAGTGGCCATGCCAGTAGCTGCATCCGTAGGGGTAACGATAGAGTGATCCACTGCGATCACCTCAATCGTATTTTCATGTCCCTTAAGGACCACGCCGCCAGAAATGTTCCCCGACTTATCGCCTTGCACCTTCATGTAAGCGCTATCGGCCCATGCGAAGGAAGACAGAGCGGAACAGGTGAGCACGGCCACAGCGGTGGATGCGAATCGGCGAAGGGTCATCGGGGCGTCTCCTTAATAAGCGACAATCGCTTCTGAGCACGCAAGCCTCTAGCCTGATGCCACCCCGACTGGAAGGCGGAATTGCGCTCCCGCGGTGGGGTCTTGTTGGAGACACCCACCCCGGGGCAACACTTGTGAGAGCTCAGTGGGCGGCGACGACGTGCAACTGGTAGGTGACGTCTTGCGCGACCACTCCGCCTTGGCTCGCGTGAATTCCAATCATGTAGTCACCGGGCTCGAGTTGGAGCGCGACGTAAAAGCCCTCGTCGGCGTTGAGCGCGAGTTCGAACTCCCCGAAGATGCTATCCGCGGTGAGGAACAGCGGCCCAAACAACTCCGATTCGCGATGGCGGATGTACTTGACCTCCTGGCCGTTAACGGTGACGACCACGTCAGCCCCGGCGTTGCCAATGACGTTGCTGCGAACGTACTTCTCCGCCTGTGTCTTGCTCAGGCCCGCGATCTCCTCGGGGAAAGCGAAGTAGGCGCTATTGAGCGCGGGGATCACCAACGTCTTGTCACTGGAGACGACGCACTGATCACGTAAGATGGGATCTGCCGAAAACGAACCCACCAGAAAGAACGCATTGCCGTTGGCTTCCTGGCCCTGCGCGCAAAGAGCACCGGTCGGGTCGAGGACTGGGTTAACGGCCGCGGGCTGTGCGAGGACCCAGGTCCACCAATCCGCCTGCAGCTGACTGTAGCTCCGTCCCGTTGCTTGCTTGACCTGCCCGTCACTTAGGCCTTGCCATTCGTCGCCCGCAGCGGCGTTAGACGTGGCCATCAGCGATAGCGCACTTGCGAACACGAAATAGCGAGCGACTCTCATTGCATTCAATGACATTGCATTACCCCTTGCATACGGCACTCGTGAATCGAGCGCACGGTTGCCGCTTGTAGGGCTTGTGCGTGGGCAACACAAGTGAAGAATGAAGGTGCGTGAGCATTACCTGCCGGCGGCTTAATGTCTGCCGCGCACGTCATTACTCATCATGCAGCGCAGGTCTTCCGCTGGTGCACAATCTTGCCTCAGCAAATAACGTGACCTTGTGACACACGTGTGTCGGTCCGCGTCACTGAAAGCGGCGCATGGGGAGCAAACGAGGTCGACGCTTCGAGTGTTGGCAATGATCTGCCAAGCCCCTCTCCCGGGTTGATTTTCA
>DATJEQ010000061.1:0-3784 GCA_035496495.1 Polyangiaceae bacterium | reverse complement strand
ACAAGGGCGCTTGGGCGGTTAACAAATATTCATTGGGTTATGAGCGAACTGTCGGAGTTGCAGAAGCTACAGGGCAACATCGCCTGGGCCATCCGCAATGATCTCGATGCCAGCGAGCTGATCCCAATGTTCGAGCGGTTGCTCGAGTGCGCCCCCAAGGGCTCAAAGCTCGCGCAGCTGGCACGCTTGCATCTGGCGGAATTGTTCGTTGAGCGCCACCCGTGGAAAGCTGCGCTGCTCGCCAAATCGCTGCTCAAGGAGGTTGACGACGAACGGGCGTGGGCGGTGCTCGGTTTGGCCCACACGTTGCTTGGCCACCACCATTGCGCACGTCAAGCTTACTGGCGTGCACTGTCGCTCTCACCGAATTGCCCCTCTTATGCTCACAACCTGGGGCACTTGATCGACGTGGCCTTCAATGATCCGCAGGAGGCCCTGAGTCTGCTGGCTCGGGCTTACCGCGGTGCGCCGAGCGAAGTCGAAGTGGCAGCTTCCTATGCGCACGCCCTGGTGCGTTGCAATCGCTGGTCAGACGCGCGTCGCGTGCTCAGCCGGGCGCTCGGCGCCACCGACGCGGTGGATCAGACGCTCAACGACTGGCTGCGCTCTTGCCCGCCGCCGAAACCAGGAAACCGCCGGCTTGGGGCACTGCGGCCGCGTTCGTCGCGAGCCCGGAACGTCGCTCGGCCCCGGCATTGACCGGCGGTTGAGTGCTCGGCCCAACCCCGGGGGCGCAACCGGCGCGCCAAAGGACTTGCAACCTGCGGCTGGGGCACTAACCAATAAGCCCCAATGCGCCCAGTTGCTCCTCTTCGAACGGGTCTTGCTGCCCTGTTGGCCTCCCTGATCGCGCCGACCGCGCTCGGTCAAGAGCCGGCAGCCACGCCTGCACCGCCGTCCGCAACGCCAGCCCCTTCAGCGCCCAGCGCTGAGCAGGTTGCGTCACAAGATCCGATGCTGGAGCCACTGCCCCCCGCACAGAACCAGCTGCACACCTGGCGGGAAGCGCTGGGCATGATCCGCAATCAAGCCACTTCCCTGGCCATTGCGCGGGCGCGAATTGACGAAGCGAAGGCCCAATCTCGCGACGCCCTCTCAAAAGCACTGCCCACGCTCACGGCCACCGGAGCAGTGACGCACCACTTGCTCTACGGCATTGGGCCACGGTTCGACAGCAACGGCATTCGCACCAATGTAGAAATCCCAGATCCGGGCACCATTTGGCAAGCGGGGCTGGCCTTCAAGCAGCCACTGTTCGCCTACCGCTCCTGGTACGACATTGGGACCAACAAAGAGAAAGCCCAGGCCGCGCGGGAAACCACGGCCGACGTCGAGCGACAGATCCTCGGCTCTGTCGCCGAAACACTGGTTGATCTGGTGACGGCTGAGCGCTTGGCGCAGATCAGTCGCGAAGGGTTGCTCTCGGCCCTGGCAACGCTGAACCTCACTGAGCGCCGCAGCAGTCTGGGCGCGGCGAGCAAACTCGATGTGCTGCGCGCCGAACAGAGCGCGTCACAAGCGCGTGCTCAAGTCGTGGGAGCCGATGAAGCGGTGCAGCGCGCGCGCGAAAGCCTGGGCATGGCGCTCGGCACCTCCGACCAATGGGGCGTGCCGCCCGAGATTCGCCTTGATGGCTTAGCGCAGGACGCCCGCTCGCTGTGTTCCGCCGTCACTTCCGTGGAAGACCGTGCGGATGTGCGCGCCGCGGCGGCCAATAGTCGCGCGGCACAGCGCGATCACAAGAGTGCCGGTTACGATCTTTTCCCCACCTTGGATCTGGTTTCTAATTTGACCTATTCCAATCTAACCGTCACCGCCAATTACAAGCCCGTGCAATGGACAATCGGGGCCCTGCTCACGATCCCCCTTTATGACGGCGGCAGCCGTTATGCTCAGCAGGACAAGACCGCGGCCAGCGCGGAAATCGCCAGGCAAGAGCTGACGCAGGTGCGGCGCCAGGCGCGCTTGGAGGCACAGCGCGCCATCCGCGCCGTGACCGTTGCCCAGAGCAACCTTCAGGTTAGTACCAAAACACGCGACATTGCCAAAGAGACGGCTCGCCTGGCTCAGGTGGCATTTGTGAGCGGGTCAGGCACCAGTTTCGATCTGGTCGACACCCAGCGGCAGCACCGCGAGGCGGAGTTGGATTTGGCGATTAAGGAGCTGGAAGTCGTACGAGCACAGATCGCCGCCCTTTTGGCGCAAGCCAACTGCAATATTTGATGGGCTCCAATCCAGACAACCGCTGCTTCACTCGAATATTCCGGCCGCAACCCAGCCTTTTTTACCCCACTTGAGCTAGGAGCGGATCGCCGCTAGTTTGTGTGGCAGAGTCCACTCATGCACGGCAAAAGCGCCACTTTCCCCGCACTACTCCTGGCCACTGCTGCAAGCTTCGTGTGCCTGATTCTGTATGTGTTCTTCAAGGTGCCCACCGCACAGCTCGCAGCCGGCGGCATCACACAGAAGGTGTTCTACTTCCACGTGCCGGCGGCGTACGCGATGTACTTGAGCGGCGTCACCTGCTTCGTGGCAAGTGGGGCTTACCTCTACCGCGCAACGCCCACGCGCAACGCCTTGGCACAAGCTGCTGCGGAGTGCGCCGTGGTGTTCGGCATGATGGTGCTCACCAGTGGGCCGTTGTGGGCACGCAAAGCGTGGGGCGTTTATTGGACATGGGATCCGCGGCTCACCACCTCCATGCTCAGTGTGCTCGTGTATGTCGCGATCGTGGTGATGCGCGCCTTCTCCGGCAACGGCGAGGCTGAGCGCAAGTTCGCGGCCGCTTTGGGCGTATTGGGCACCGCCAACTTGCCCATCATTCATTACTCGGTGCAGAAGTGGGGGGGCAACCACCCCACCGTGATCACCAAGGGCGGCGGCGGTTTGGGCGATCCGTCCATGTACTACGCGCTGTACCTAGGCTTCTTTGCCATGACGCTGCTCGCGATTGTGTTGATGTGGCTGCGCACCAGGCTGGCGCTGCTGTCAGCTCAGTGTGCCGCGGCTGAAGAGGCGGCGCTGTCCAAAGGATTAGAGATCTGATCATGTTCAATCAAGCCCCATCCACCACCGATACCAGCCAACGCTCGACAGAATTTCAACCTGTACAGGGCGGCGAAGAGACGACCAGTGGTGAAGCGTTGCTCGTCGCTGCCTACCTCGTCATGTGGCTGTTGCTGTTGTTCTTCGTGTGGACGAGCTGGCGACGGCAACTGGGCCTGGGTGAGCGCCTGGGGCGACTGGAGAAGGCGTTGGGCCGGCCTGCTGACGGGCAAGGTTGATCTCCTACCGTGAACGTGGCGTGGGTGACCCGTGACTGTTGAGCATGTCCTGTATATTCCCGGTGTGTTATTCCTAGGGCTTATTTTCGGATACACCCTGGGCGCGCGCGCTGTACGAGCCGAAATGGCTTCCCTCAAGAAGCGAGCGAAAGAGTAGAGAGCAGCCTGCGCCGTGTTTTCATTTTCTGAAATCATGCTGCTGGGGCTGGTCACGCTGGTAGTGGTTGGCCCCAAGAATTTACCCCAGGCCTTGGGCACGCTGGGGAAGTGGGTGGCGAAGCTGCGCCGTATCGGCAATGAGGTGCGCTTTCAAATCGGCGTCGACGACATGCTCCGGCAAGAAGGCCTTCAGGGCGGCCTCAATGAGCTGCGCAGTTTGATGCGGGGGGGCCTCGCGGGCGGCATTGCCAGCGCGATCAGCCAACCCACAACGGTCGCCGGCCGCACGATTCAACCCACCGCCACCAGCGCGGACAGCCGCGATGTGGCCGATGATCGGT
>DATJEQ010000060.1:0-4616 GCA_035496495.1 Polyangiaceae bacterium | reverse complement strand
ATCCACGCGGGATCATTGGCGATGGCAAGCTTCTCTTGCGCGACCATGCCCTGAAAGCCCCAGCGTGCAGGCATCAGGTACATCGGCCACTTCAGCATCGGGTTGGTGGTCATCGGCACCATCAAGCCGCCCATCACCACTTGTGGGATGAGCGCAATCGGTGTCAGCGCCATGGCCGCTTCGCCACTGGTGACCACGGTGCTCAACAGCAACCCCAGTGCCACGGAGTTCATCCCGGTCACGCACAGAGTCGCCAAGCTCAGCGCAAATGCTGTGAAGCCGCCGTTGAAACCCAGCGCGAAGAAATCGATCGCGAGTAGCACGGTGCATTGAATGATGGTGAACAGACTGAGCAGCAGGAATTTGGAGAACACGTAATTGACCAACCCCAGATTCACCATGCGTTCGCGCAAATAGATTGCGCGCTCCGCCACGATTTCACGTGCGGCGTTGCTGGTTCCGAACCACACCGCGGAAACGACCAAGAAGAAGATCGCTCCGGCGTGATCCGGCGTTGCCTGCATGTTCTTCAACAAATCACCCTGAGCTGGGCCACTGCCTCCGGCGCGTGATGAGAGTTCTTGCAGGGCCCCCAAACACCAGAAAGGAATTGTATCTTTCTGCCCACCGAACACCACCGCCAATAGCACCCCAATGATGGGCGCTTGCAGCAACATGATCGCAGTGCCCACCGTGTCGCGCAGCTTCACCTTGAAGTAACGACTGAGCAGCAAACCAAATTGTCCACGACTGCTGGCGCGAGTTTGCGGTACGCCTCTCGCGCCCGTCCCGGCGCCCACAGCGCGAGGCCCCGAGTACATCTTTTGGAACGTGGGGTTGCTGGGTTGAAAATAGTCTTCGTGCCACTGCCGTGCGGCCATTTGGCGCGCCTGAGCGCGGGCCGTGGCTACGTTCTGTGTCTTGAATTGATCAAACAGCGGCTTTTCGCGATGTTGCAGCACATCGAACATGTCGCGCGGGTTGTCCACGTTGTTCGGCATCCCGGTGCGCTCCAGCCAGCTGCCAAAGAAGCGGTAAGCATCCGGGTGCGTCGGGCCGTAGAACATCGGGATGCCGCCCGGGCCTAGGATCAGCGTCAGATTGAATTTTTCGAACTCCGCCCGCGCCGGCTGATGAATTGTCGTGATGATGGTCTTGCCCGTTTGCTTGGCTAAGTTTGCCAGCAACGTCACGAGCGCAGTGGTGTCGTCGGCGGCAAGGCCGCTGGTCGGTTCGTCCAAGAACATGATCACCGGATCGGTCACCAGCTCCATCGCGATGTTCACGCGCTTGCGCTGTCCGCCGGAAAGGATCTTCTTCTCCGGTCTACCAATCTGTAAATGGGCGATTGATTCCAGGCCCAGTTGCTGCAGCGTGATCGAAACGCGCTGATCGATCTCTTCGTCAGAATAATCCGGCGGCAGGCGGAACTTCGCGCTGTAACGCACCGCCTCCCACACCGTCAGTTCGGGGTGCACGATGTCGTCTTGCGGCACATAGCCGATGGACCCGCGCAGCGCGTCGTAGATGCTGTACAAATCCTCGCCGTTGATGCGCACCTGCCCCCCGCTGGGCGGCAAATAGCCGTTCAGGGTGAGCAACAGCGTAGTTTTTCCGGCGCCGGAGGGGCCCATCAGCGCGATGAAATCGCCGGGCATCGCCTTGAAGCTCACGTGGTCGAGCAGCGTCTTCATCTCGCTCGGGTTGTCGCGATCCGGCACTTGCAGCACCAAATCCCAGGCTTCAATTTCGTACAGCGGTTTGCCCGCCCAGCTTTCAGAGTCTTCAACGACAACGTCGACCGCTTCCGCTTTGCCTTGCAGCAGCAGCGGCATGGGCCCGATGAATATCTTTTCGCCCGGGCTCACTTGCACGCGCTCACCGGGCGCAATGCGTTTGCCGCGCACGTAAGTGCCGTTGGCGCTGCCGCAATCTTCAATGAACAGCGAATCGCCCTGCTTGTGCAGCAGCGCGTGTTTGCTCGAAACCTGGGGGTGGTCGACTTGGATATCGTTCTTGGCGGTGCGACCAATGGTCTTCGCTTCGCCCGGCGCCGTCATCATCAGCGAGATTTGACCGACGATCGTCTTGTGTTTGGGTTTGCCTGCCGGTGAAGCACCGTGGGGCGCCGCGGAGAATCCGCCTGCACTAACAGCGGGGGGCGCTGCGAGTTGCTGCACGAATGCAACGCTGAGCGGCACGGGCCCCAAAGCAACCACCGCGCCGGCTCCCAGGGAGTGAGGCGTGTTGGGCTGCAATCGTTCACGGTCAACCCAAGTTCCGGCGGTCGATCCGTGATCCGTGACACTCGGTGGCTCGAGCGTGAGGGTCGCGTGTAAGCCAGAAATGTTGGGGTGGTGGATGACGTAGTGGGCGCGCTTGGCGTCGCGCCCAAAGCTCACTTCGTTGCTTTTTTGCGGCAGTTCGCCCGCCTCCAACAACATTCCCACGATTTCCGGGTGCGTGAGAGGCAGCGGCGTTTGGCCCAGGGTGAATCGGGTGCGGAAGTCGAAATTCGCTTCGCTGTGCGGGGCCAACGCCGCATCGTTGACCAACGTCGTGCCCTGGCCGGAATCCACAAACGACAGCCGCCCACTGCCGTGATGGATCAATGTGCCGTGCTCACCGGCAACGCCGGGCCCCAAGAGGCGCAAATCGCAGTGTTCGCCACTGCCAATGCTGATGCGAGTTTTGCCAAGACGAACGGTCATGAATGCGCCTTCTTAACGAGGGACGAATGAACGAGAATCATCGATGGAAGGGCTATTCTAGCCGCACTGTGAACTCAACGGGGCCAAAGCGCAGCAAGCTGCCGTTGGTGACGCTGATCAAGACGCGCGGTGCAATCCCGGCATTGTTGACGAAGGTGCCGTTGTTGCTGCCTTCGTCACGCACGTAAAACACGCCATTGTCGAGTTTCAGCGTAGCGTGCAGCGACGAGACGGCGGGCTCTGGGATCACGATGTTGCATTGGTTCGGGTCGCGACCCAATTTGAGTTCAGAGCCATTTCGCAGACTGTAACTTCCTGCGGTGCCCTGTAGCGTCGCGCGTGACGCGCTCATAGCTGGGGCGCCGCCCATCGCCCCGGCGGAGTAGCTCCCCGCGATCACCGGTGTGGGCGCAGGCCCAGTTGGCCTCTTCTTGTTTCCGCCGCGCAGCACCACCACGAGCAACAGCACGATCACGACGGCTCCGGCCGAACCCCCCAAAACGAGCAACAGCGGGAAGGGGGCGCTGGTTGCCTTCAATTCGAGGATGGTGTCGGCCGTGACGCCGCTCATGCGGTGCGCTTTGTTGTCATACACGATCACCCGCACCACGGCGGTGCTGCCCGCACCGTGCACGATCTTGTCTTTATCTGGCGCCTCGAATTCGACAAAGGTATCCGCGGATTCCACTGTGCTGCCGCGCATTCCCATTGAAATGAGCTGTTACTGCGTTTGCTTAGCTTTCTCGACGTCGGTGCTGTTTAGCTCATTGGGCACTTGTTGCCCTGCCGGCAGGAAATAAACTTCGGCGCGATCTTTCTCGCCGCCCCAACAAAAATCCCCGAAAACCTTGAAATGACCGCCGGGGTAAACGCCTTCCCCCACGTTGTTCTTGGAGTACTGAATGTTCACGTCCAACGGCCAAGTGGAAGGATCGATCCCCACCGGCACGTCCTTGAACGTCGAATCACCGGCGATCGGCGGGTCAACATTGTTGAACACCAACTTGAAAGATTGCGTCACCGTGGGCGCAATGCAGGACACGCGCCAGCGCACCAATGACATCTTGGAGAAACGCGTGCGCACCGCTTTCACGATGTCGTCGGCGCGCCCGCCACCGCCGCTCTGCACCACACTGAAGAACCCGCCGATCTCCGGATTAGCCAAGTTCTGCATGAATTCGAGGGAGTTCATCTTGAACTCGTCGATGGTGCGCTGCGGGAAATAGATGCTGATCACCGGCACGGGCGCTTTGGGCAGAGCGGTGTTGTCTTCGGGGAAGCGGCCGCCGGTGAGGTACTGCTGCAGCTGGATTGCGCCCGGGCCGGTGGTGGAAGGATCTGCACCGCCGAACCCGCTGGAGAGCACCACCATGGCCTGGTGCATGGGCACTTTCACATCTTGGCCGGCGTTGCCCAACGCTTTGAAGCCGTCGGTGGCTGCACCTTTGATCAACGTCAAGAGCGAGCGATTGCGCCCCTGCTTTGGGTACGTAGCAGTCAGCGAGGTGATGAATGCCTGGGCTTTGCCCTTGGCCGTCGAGGGCATCCATTTCGAATCGAGCACTACCTGGCGGTCGTTGAAGAACATGACGTTGACGATGTCATTGGGCGCCATGTTGCTGACGAACTTCGCTGCTACCTGCTTGGCATCTTCGAAGGAGGCGCCCATACGGCTGTCGGCGTCGATCAAAATCAACCACGCCGTGCCCACACCGGGCAGCTGGCTGCTGGCCCCCCACTTGGCGGTACTCACCAATTTGCCGGGCCGGTCCATGCCGTCGACGTTGACGGTGAAGATCGCGTTACCTTCCGGGAAAGGAAACGGTTGATACAACGCGTAGGGCTTTTCCAACGCGGTGCTCATGCAATCGAGTTGACCGTCACCCGTGAGCGCAGCGCAGGGCG
>DATJEQ010000059.1:0-14305 GCA_035496495.1 Polyangiaceae bacterium | reverse complement strand
GACTGGTTCTGAACCTGCACAGGCGTCGGTGGCGGTGGGCACCGACAGGGTAACCACGCAACTGTCGCTGACGATGTCCGCCGGAACGACGAACTCGGGTGACGTGGTGTCCGTCACCGTGACCAGGGTGGCGGGCCCCGGTGCAGACACGTTCGCTGCAACGTCAACCGCGCTCCAGTTGATGGTTGTGGGCCCGGGCGGGAACACGAAGGTGTTGAGGTCCACAGGGTTGCCCGATACCAACGCGGAAATACTGGGTGACGGATCCCCGCACACATCGAGCGCCTTGGGCTTGCTCAAGGGCAGCGCCTGACAGTTACTCAGCGGCTGAGCCGGCGGCACCGTCGCCACGTCAATCACGGGCGGGGTGACGTCCACATAAGGCGTGGCGGTCACATTGTTGGGATTGGTGCTGCATTTGAACATCACATCGACGTCGACCGGGTTTCCTGCGGCCCAAGCGGCGTACAGTCTTCCGCCACTGCACGCATTGCCGTTGTAGTCCCCATACTTCGGTTCGCCGCGCCTGCCTTGGCAGGTGGTCCGTGTTGTGCCGTCGTTGACAACGGGATCGAGCGGACAAGTGCACGGGTTGTTGACGATGGTGTTGTTGGTCAATGGCGAGCCGCAGTCGCTGAAGTCACATTGGCCGTAGATTTGGGCACCATTCGTATCCGTGCAGAAACCCGCTTGCTGGCTGCCTGGGCACTCGTCAGTGCTGGTGGCTTGCCCCGCGCCGACGGCGAGGACGCCGGAAGGAAATGCGGTGGCACACGTCGAATCCTGCACGTCATTGATTTGAAACTCGGGATTCAGCGTGAAAACCCCGGCGTTGACGCTGAGGCTCCTGCCGAAGTAATCGAGCCGCGAATTGTTGGCCGCATTGGCTGCG
This sequence comes from Polyangiaceae bacterium, assembly GCA_035496495.1. Classification (GTDB taxonomy): domain Bacteria; phylum Myxococcota_A; class Polyangia; order Polyangiales; family Polyangiaceae; genus SZUA-265. Next base: position 13,413 of record DATJEQ010000059.1, on the reverse strand, counting down.
CGCATGTCGTACCAAGAAGCGAACACTTGGCTGCCGGTCGCGCACAACCAGGGCATGAATCGATGCCCCCCCGCCGCGGAATTGAGCGTGAAGTTCTGAGGGGGATTGGCACCCGTGACGTCGATGCCCGTTAGAATCACGTTGTCATTGGCCGCATTGCCCGCGCTCTGTTCAGCGTGGATCACGAACACGTTGTTGGAATTGGTGGGGTCCGCGACCGCCACGGGGCTGCGTAAATCGTTGCCGACGTTGCAGCGATCCAATCCTGGGATTGCCGTTCCCGTGCTGGTGGGCGTGCTGCCGGTGGTGCAGTCCAACACCGGGGCAGCCGCATCGACGATCGTCGGTATGCCGATGGGCGCGATCGTGGGTAGGCCCCCGGGGGTAGCACTCGGTGTGCATTGGCCGAAACGTGCCATGCGGATCGTCCCGCCGCTCGTATACGCCACGAGCGCATTGCCGTTGGGCGCCACGGAAACCCGCGGAAAATCGCCGGTGCCAATCGCCACGGGAGTGGCCCAAGTCAAGCCGCTGTCAGCGGAGCAGGTGATGAATGGACCCTGGCCGCTGATGGGATTCGTACAGGAATTGAATTGCCGATACACTGAGTACAGTAGATCGCCGCCTCCGGGCGCGCTGTTGATGGGATCGGCTGCAAGGTGCTCTTGATCGGCAAACAGCGTTTGTGAAGCAGCGGCGATGGCCTGAAAGCTAAAGCCCGTGATGTCGCCGGAAGCATTCGCTGTGGAGGCGTAAATCATGCTGCCACAAGCGGGGTTGGGCAGTGGCCCTGGGCCTCCCGGGGGCTGCGCGATGGACGCCACGTAGAATGTCCCCGATGCTCCGACGGCGACGGAGGGATCGCCCCCGCCGCCGGTCGGATTGGGGCCCCCCTGATTGGTGATGCTGCACAGCGGATCGCCAGTGCCGCAGTCGGTGAATGAGCCGGGAAAGCCGTAATTGTTGGAGATCGTCAGATCCACCGGGAACTCGCCATTGTTCGCGAGCACCATATGGCGCCCGCTGGAATCGACCGCGACTTCCACTTCGCCGTCGACGTCGGGCTCGGAACGCGCGGCGAATTGCTGCGCTGCGCCCACCGGCGCAAGGGCCGCTTCCGCAGTGTGGGGTGTGAACACCGCTGGCGCTTCCAAGGGGACTCTTGCTTGTTGAAGTTCGGCGTGATCGTCGGCTGCCGCCTGATTCAGCCACTCCAGATCTGCAGCGGTGTCGGGGTTGGCTGGCAACGCAATGCCTTCGATCATCTTCGCCAGGGCCGTTTCGGTCACGGTGCCTTGCTCCACGGGGCCACGCGCCTGGGCCTCGAGCACGACAGAATCCGCGATCAGGACGAGGGTCGTTTCGTACAGTTGTGTGTCTTTGCTTTCCCGCGCGTACTCTGAAATGGGCGCGGGCACGATCACGCTCCGGTACAGGACGGGGTAGCCTGAGATCTCGCTGTAGCGCGCCACAACCGGAAGCTCGCGTGCTGCGCTGCGCATGCGTTCCAGTGCCTTTCGATGGTTGTCGTGGCGATCCACTTCGAAGATCACTTGGGCGTCGCCCCGCTTGAGGCTCATCACGCGACCCCCCAGTTGGCCTAAACGCACCCAATCCGCCGAATGAGGGATCTTCACGCCCTCACGCAAGCTAAATTCGTCTAGCTGCTCTGTCTGCGGGAGCTGGGTACGGTGCGCGCCTGGGTTCGCGATGTCGCCGGCTCGTTCTTGCTCGCTCGATGTCGCTTGCGATTCCCCTTGTGGACCGCATGCTGTTGCCAAAATCAACAGCACCGCCGCCGCGCCCGCATTCACACAATAACCTGATAGCAAATTCCGATTCAGGAACATGATGCGCTCCCCCCTTTGTGGATGCAGCGATTATCCTGAAGGCAAATTGATCGCAAGAGCAATTTGACAATCAGCTGTAGGATTTATGGGCGGTGTCAAATCGCCACACCGTGCATCCGGCGTGGTGTGGCTTTTTGCCACTGAGCTGTGCCCCAAATTCTGGCTGAAGCCCGCAGCTTAAATTCAGCGTGGAAATGCCGCGGGGTTGCCACCGTCCACCGGCAACACAGCCCCGGTGACGGCGTGGGCGGAGGCGAGATAACAGAATGCTTCAGCCACGTCCTTGGCCGTCGTTTCGCGGCTCAATAGGTTGGCTTTGAAGTAATCCGCCACATCCACCCCGCGAGCTTTGGCGCGGCTTTGCAGCAGTTCGTCGCTGAAGATCCGGGTGTGGATGCGATCGGCGTTGATCGCGTTGCTGCGGATCTTATGCGGCCCCAGATCGATGGCGTATTGCTTCATCAACGACACCAACGCGGCTTTTGGCACCGCATAAGGACCAAAACCGGGGCCGGGGTTGAAGGCGCTCTTCGAGGCGTTGAATAGCAAACACCCCCCTGTGCCCTGGGCAATCATGATTTCGGCAGCCTGCTGAGCCAGCTTTTGATGTGAAAGCAAATTGAGCTCGAGCGATTGCAGCAACGCTTTGGCCCCCGCACTGGAATGCAGCACACCAGAGGGTGCATTGCCGGCGTTGGAGACGACAATGTCGAGGCCGCCAAATTGATCGAGTGTTGCGGCGAGCAATTGAGCGATCGCTTGCTCGTCCGTCACGTCGGTGCGTTGGGTCGCAACTTGTGAGCCGAAGCGCCCCAAATCTTTCACGGCCTGCTTCAACCGTTCTTCGTCGATGTCGCTCAGCACCACGTGCGCGCCTTGTTCCAGCAGCGCCTCGGCCGTGGCCAAGCCAATCCCGCTGGCCGCGCCGGTGACCACTGCCACCTGCTTTCGCAACGGCGCGGGGGAAGTCTTCTGCAGTTTGAGTTTGGCTTGCTCAAGGCTCCAGTACTCGACGTCGAATAAGTCGGACGCTGTGACCGGATTGTAGCCACCCAAACTTTCTGCCTTCAGGATTACCGAAGCGGTGTGTTCATACAGATCCGCCGCAACCTTCGCCTCTTTCAAGCTGGCGCCCAAACACAGCACGCCCAAGCCCGGCACTGCAATCACGCGGGGCAGCGCGTCGAGCGGTGTCAGCGGCGTGCTTTGCCGCGCTTGGTTGCTGCGGAAATAGGCCGTGTAGCGTCGGCGAAAATCAGCAAGCGCGTCGTTGATTGCTGCCGTCCACACCTCGTCGCTGGCATCCAGCGAAGCACTGACCAGAGCCGGCCACGGCTTGGTTCGGATCACATGATCCGGCGTCACGGTGCCGCGCGTGATCAAGTCGCTCACGGTAGGTGAGGCGAGTAAACTCAGGATCTCGGGACTGCTGCGCCATGACCCCACGGATTTGAAACCGCCCTCGCTGCGTTCGACGGCGCCGCGCACCAGCAGACCAATGCGTCGTTGATGCACCGCAGAGGACGCGGGCGCCCCAATCTCCACGAACCCGGGGCGAGTCGCACGCCGGTGCGCGGTAAACGCCTCAGCGCGGCTGACCGCTTGGACCATCCGCTCGTAGCTTTCGCGCGCTGTGTTGCCCCAAGTGAAGATCCCGTGCTTATCCAGGATCATCACGGTTTCCGGATCTTGCAATTTTTCCGGATGCGCTTTGGCCAGAGCAACAATGCGTTGCGCCAAAACAAAGCCGGGCATCACGTAGGGGACGAACAAGAGCTTGTCGCCGAACAGCTCCTCGCAATATTTGGCGCTGTGATCGGTGTCGACCACGCTGAGCACAGCGTCCGCATGGGTATGATCCACGAATTTGGCGGGAACGAACGCGTGCAGCAGCGCCTCCACCGAAGGCGTGGGACTCTTCGGATCGAGCATTTGGCTGCGCAGCGCGGTCACCATTTGCTCGTCGCTCATCGCGGGCAGGTTGCAATAGCGGAGCAAGGGCTCCAGGCGACAGCCAGGGAACCCCGCTGGCTCGATTGAAGAAAGATCCGATCCGCTGCCCTTGACGAACAACACGTCGACGTCAGTACCGTCGATTTCCTTAGCTCGCGATTTGACGGAAGTGTTGCCTCCGCCGTGCAGCACCAGGGCGGGCTCAGCCCCGAGCAACTGCGAAGTGTAGACGCGATCCGCTAGGTCAGCGCCCCAGCCCGCCTGATACTCATCGCGGAATTCACGCGCTTGTGCCGGGTCGAAGCGCGAGCGCATGCCATCCTCAGGGCGCGACGCGATTAGAACAAGACGCCCAAATACCAGCGCAGCATTTGCGCGGCGGAAGTGCCCTTGTTCCCCAAATCGACGCGCTCTTGAGCCTGGTAGCCCATGCCCGCCAGCGGGAACAACACGCCGTATTCCACCATGGTGTAGAAGCCACCCTTGTCGCCCGGGTTGTCGTTCAGCGCACCGTCCCGCGATTGGTAATACAGCCTACCGTTCAGCTCCAAGCCAAGATCCGAAGCGTGACCGGGCGATTGCACGAACTCGCTGGCGCGCGTCCAAATCACGCCGGCGCCGCCGCCAATGCGCTGTCCGGTGGGCTCGCGCATGAAATCGTATTCCACTGCGGGCTTGAAATAGTACGTGCCCTGAATGCGGTTCAGAATGTTGCGATTCAAGATCAGGTCGATGCGATAAGCCGGATGAAAGCGGAAGGTGGAGATAGTGTTGTCGGCCACCTGCTGCTCATTCGGGCCTGGGATCAGATTGCCGGCGCGGCTTGGATCATAAGCATCCGGATCGCCTGAAGCCCAACCGAAGTTGAAATTCAGACGCAGCCGATCTTCGATCAAGCGCTGCTCTAGCTCAGTGGCTAAGCCGAACTGACGCAGTTTCTGATGGGGATTGGCTCCACCGCTCCAGTCGCTGCCGTTGTCGGGCAGGGTGGAGAGGCTTTCAATTCCGCCCAGCACTGCTGCGCCTTCCGCTTCGAAGCGGAAGCGCTTGTACAGCACTTGCAGCCACAGATCCGGCACCCAGCTGTAAGCGCCGCGGCGCGAGAACGAATTGGCCAAGTCGTTGTTGCTGACACCGGGCACATTCGCCCCGGGAGCAACTGTGCCGTTGATGTCGTTGGCCAAGAGCTGGGTGCGGTACGTCAGATACAAACCGCCATTGACCAGCAAATCGCCCTGGGAGAGCGAAAGCTTCTCCAACTGGGGGCTCTTCTTGCGCATGATCTTGAGCGTCCATTGATCGACATCGTCGAGCTGCGCCGCGTCGTAGGGCTGGGCGCCGGGCAGCCCAATGGTGCGCGTCGGGCCCTCGTTGGGGAAATCCCAACTGGCGGCGATGGTCAGATCCAGCGGCTTGATGCCGGCCGCAAATTGAATCCGATCAATGGTGCTCTGGTAGTCGTCGTCGTAGCCGTCGCCGGAGTTGGCGACGATGCCCAAGCCCCAGTGATCCGGCATGCGACCGAAGCTGATCTCACCGACTGGGCTGGTGTATTCGGCCCAGGCACGCTTGACCACGATGCTGTCGCTCATGCTGTTGTTGCCAGAGCTGGGTGGCAGCGCAGTGTTGTCGTAGTAGCCCACTTGGTTGTAGCCCGAGCGCTGCACCACTTCGTAGCCGGGCGTGGCCGAAGCGTAGCGGTAGCCTTCGGGGGTGCTGCCCATCACTAAATTGTCGAGCATGTCCACCTGCGCCATGACGCGCAGGTTGTCTGAGATGTGCAATTCCGGATTCAGACGGAAGCGCAGATTCGCACCGGCTTGCGTCTTCTTCTGGCACGCGTAGAGCTGTCGGGGGTTGTCATTGCTCCCACTGCCGCGCTCGTCAGCCGTGCACAACACCGGGCCGAACTCGTCATTGTTGGCGGTCGTGAAGCGGTTGTCTGCGGGCGGCGCCCACAGTGCGCGGTTGGGGCTGTCGATGCGACCCAAAGAAAAATTGTGGAACAACTCAGCGCGCGTGCGGAAGTAGCCGTGGATTTCGAAGGCGGGGCGCGAGTGCGACCACCAATCTTCTGCGTAGACACCGCCTTGTTGGGTGGGCCTGTTGTTCGAGTCAGTAGCCGACGCGCCAGGGCGCTCGTCCCCTAAACGACGCAGCCGCTCATTGTCCGAGCGTGGCCCGGGCAGCAGCGGTGAAGTTTGCGCGTTGGCATCGGCGCCCTCGGTTGAACCTTCTGCAGCGGCGGCCTGCGAGGGGGCTGCTTCATCCGCACCCTGGGCAGGTGCCGTAGCGCCCGCGGAATCAGCCGGAGCAGTTCCTCCCGCGGGAGTCGCGGCGGGAGCCCCAGCAGCCCCAGCGGTACCGGCAGCAGCAGTGCTCGGCGCACCACCTGAATTGGAGGGTGCAGTGGGCGCGGGCGCGGGCGCGCTGTTGGGCGCTTTCGCGGGTGAGTTCTGCTTGCCAGCTGTCTGCTTGTCAGCTGTCTGTTTGTCAGTGGGCTTTGCGCCGCCTTGCTCCTGCGCGAACACAGAAGCGGGGAACACCAGCGTGCTGACGGCCAGCAGAGCAACTACGGGGCGTTTGCTCATTTCAATGTCGATTTCTGCGGCACCAAAGCGGTGATGGCACGGGGGTTTCGCACGTCGCGGGAAACACTGTCAACGGCGGAGTCCACGCCTCGAGCCCCCCGCCCAAATGACCCCGATCTGGCGACGAAACAGCCCGTTCACTACTTCAATAGGTACACGCAGGGCCCGATGATTTGGGCCGCGGCGGGAAAAGGAGGTGATCGCTCACGGTCGTTCACGCGTGCCTGCGGTGGGTTGCTCCTCGCGCAGCGGGTGTCGATTCGATCACCTGAGACGTTGCTGCGTAGTAATGCCCTCAGATTATTATCAATGTGATTTGAGATTCGTTCGTGAGCTCAATTCCAAAGTCACTGTACAGCGCGGTTTGAAGGCAGCGGAGGCGGGCGAACTTCGCCCCTGAAATCGGCGCCGCAAAGAATGCGCGAATAAAAACGATCACTAACGCTTGTGGAGATCTGCGCTGCAAATTCAACGGATGAGAATGTAGGCAATGTGGGATGGGGTGGGGCACGTGCGGTAGGGTGTGACCGATCTCAAGTTTCAAATACTTTTCCACTGCTGGGGCTCTCAGCTACGGCCTAAAGTGTGATCATGCGGCTGCCGCATAGTGTTGCTCGTTGGCTGACCATCTCGGTCGCCGCGTTCAGCTTTGGGATCGCGTCGCAGTGGACCGTTCCGCTCGCTCACGCCGACGAGGATTCGAGCGTGCCGGCGATGGTACGCAAGCTGGAGCAGGGCGCGGATTTTCGTATGCGCGTGCAAGCTGCGCTGGAGTTGGGCAAAGCTTCCGCTCAGAAAGAGATGGCGCGCACGGCACTGGAAGGTGGCCTCGATGACGCCAACGCGGCCGTGCGAGCCGCCTGCGCTGCGGCGCTGCGCGTGCTGGGCGATCCGCGCGCGCTGCCCGCGTTACAAAAGGCGCGCGACGACGAATCCGCGGCGGTGAAAGCGCAGATCGCAGGCACCATCGCGGCGCTGCAGGACAAGGCCGCAGGGCACAGCAAGGCTCACGGGCCCAGCCAGGTGCTGGTGCAGCTCGGTCACGTACGTAACGGGACGTCACAGCAGGTGGGCGGCTTGGTGGAGGATTTCAAGAACCGCAGTGAAGCGCGGCTTTCGGATTTGCCCGGCGTAGAGTTGCTGCCCGACGAGGAAGACGCCGACGCAACGGCCAAACGGCGCAAAGAGCCGGTGGTGATGCTAACCGGGCATTTGCGCACGCTGGATGAGCACGAGCAGGGCGGCGAGATGGAGTACGCGGCTGAGGTGGAATTCATCATTCACCGCATGCCAGGCCGCTCCATCCAGGGGAAAGTGTCGGGGACGGCGCGCGTGCGCAGTGGCATGGCGCGACTCAAAGATCCGAAGCAGCAGGCGGAGCTGCGTCGGAACGTGATTGAAGCAGCGATCGACAGTGCAATGAAGCGCGCCAGCGAAGCGCTGCAGGCTGCTGTCCGCTGACAGCGCTGACAGTGTGGTTGAGCGCGGGGTTGTTTTTGCGCCTTGAGTGCAGGGCATTTGCGCAACTACACTGAGGCCGCAGTGCAGCCCCGCGTGCTCTTTGTCTCCAAGCCCGTGGTGCCGCCGTGGACGGACGGCAGCAAGTGCTTGGTGCGCGACATTGCGACGCATTTAACTCAGCATCGCGCCGTGATCATGACCACGGCTGACCCAGTGGATCCCAGGCTGGCCCAGCTCGAAACCGCGGCGATCTACAAGACTGCAGGCGGTTTTGCCCCCGCACTGCGCGACAATGCGCGCGTTGCGGCGCACCTGTTGTTCGAAAGAAGCGCCGCGCTGTGGAACTTCGTGATGGCGCCCAGCCCGCGCACCTCTCAGGTGGCCCGGTTCTTGCGCGCGTTGCGCCCGATTCCGGTGGTGCAAACGATCGCGTCGCGCCCGCGAAAATTCGAAGGCGTTGCCTCGCTGCTCTTCGGCGACGTGGTGGTGGCGCAGAGCGAATGGACGCGCGCTGCCATTGTTGCGGCGCTTCCCGCGACTGGGCGCGCTCCAGAGCTGCAGGTGATCCCGCCGCCTTTAGCCGCGGTCGCTCAGCCCAGTGCTGCGGAGATCACTGCTCTGCGAAAGCGCTTGGAAATTGCTGACGGTGCTCCACTGTTCGTTTACCCGGGCGATCTCGAAGTGAGCCAGGGGGCGCGCTTTTGCGCAGCACTGGTTGAGCCGTTGGTGCGCGCAATACCTGACGCGGTCGTTGTCTTTGCGTGTCGCGAGAAGACACCCCACGCCAGAGCCGCGCGCGAGCAACTTCAATCCCAACTGAATGCAGCCTCGGTGAGATTCGTGGCGCAGATCCCGGATTTTGCCGCGCTGCTGGCGGCCGCAACCGCGGTGCTCTTTCCGGTCGATGACCTGTATGGAAAGGTAGACCTGCCCATCGCACTGCTGGAAGCGCTGGCTTATGGCATCCCTGTGCTCGCGCTGGAGCAGGGCCCGCTTTTGGATCTGCGGGGCGGGGCCGAATTGCTGGGCCCAGATGATCCGTCGGGCTGGGTCGCTGCCTGCGTGCAGCTCGTGACCGATCCCGGCCGCAGGCACGAGGCGAGCGAAAAGGGCCGGGCCTATCTGGGTTCCCGGCACGGCGCGGGGGCTGTGGCCGCGGCTTATGAGCGGATCTACGCGGGTTTACTTTCTGCTCGGCACAACTCCCGTTCAAGCTGATAGACTAGTCCCCCGGGCACTTCAGGAATGGTTGACGACGTTTTTGGCATTGCCGGCACGGTCCAGGCGGGAACCTTTCGGGTGGACTCCGCCGTTGCAGAGGGCGGGTTTGCCGTCATCTACAAGGCACACCACACCGGCTTTCGCGCCAGCATTGCGCTCAAGTGCCTGAAGATCCCCGGCTCCATGAGCCCGGAAGACCAAAAGGCCTTCTTGAGTTCGTTTCGTGAAGAGGCCGAGCTGCTGTTCCATTTGTCGTCGGCGTTGCCCACCGTGGTGCGGCCGCTGCAAGTGGGGACCATTGAAAGCAAGGTTCACCCGTTCGTTCCTTTCATCGCGCTTGAGTGGTTGGAAGGAACGACGCTCGATCACTTGATTGCGGAGCGCAGGGAGCGGGGTGATGCGCCGCTGCCGATTGCAGAGGCGGTCAAGCTGCTCACTCCAGTTGCGGAAGCGCTGGACAAGGCGCACCAATTCCCCGCGCCTGGCCGCGACAAAAAGGTGTGCATTGTGCACCGCGATCTGAAGCCCGAGAACATCTTTGTCGCCAACATGCACGGTGACCAGGTCGCCAAGATCCTCGATTTCGGCATTGCCAAAGTGAAGAGCGCTGCCACCCAAGTGATTGGTCGGCAATCTGCCAAACAAGATGCGCTGGTCGCGTTCACGCCGGCGTATGGTTCGCCGGAGCAGTGGATGCCCAAGCGCTTCGGGCAAACGGGCCCGTGGACGGACGTTTACGGCTTGGCCATCACATTGGTCGAGGTGGTGTGCGGCAAGTGCCCGATTGACGGCGACCAAATGGAAATGATGGCGCTTGCGCTTGACGTCAATCACCGCCCGACGCCGCGTGCGGGAGGGATCGATCTGCCCTACGAGGTTGAGTCCGTGTTCGAAAAGGCGCTCGCTGTGGATCCGCAGCACCGCTTCCACACCATGAGTGATTTCTGGACGTCGCTCACAGGGGCACTGGCTGGTCAGTCGGTGAAGATCTCACTGGTGCCGGATCTGAGCCTCGCGCCGCCGCGCTCGGATCCGGTTTCGCCGCGAAAAGTGACACCAGCTGAAGAGAGTGTGTCGAGTCCCGCGCCAACGGTGGTGACGCCAGCGGCTGTAACGCCAGCGCAAAGGACGCCCGCGCAGAAACCCCAGCCCAAGCCAGTGGGGTTGGGTTCAGGGCCCCATCCGGCGGCTGTGCCGCGATCTCCCAAACTGCCCACCAGCCACAACTACCTGCTGGGTAAGACGATTGAAGGCATGGAGGGCGATGACGACGACGACATTCCAGTTGCCCCCGCTGAGCTGCAAGGGGTGGGGCTGATGCCGAACAGCATGCCAACTCCCTTGCGCTCCAGGCAACGCATCGACATTCAGCCGCAGAAGCAGCGCAAGGATTTGGCGCAACCGATCACTTGGTTGATCGCCAGCGTGGGTCTGATGATCGCCGATTGGGCTTACACGCATTTCATGGGTGAGCCGCTGGCGGTTGGCCCAGTACGCATGCTGTGGCTGGCTGGTCCACTGGCGCTCGCGGGATTCACGCTGCTTCTGGTGCGCGTGCTCGCCACGGACGACTGATTGCCGGCAAGTGATTTGCCCTGGTTTTTGCGGCCTTTTGCTGCGGGCACGGCACAGGGCCGCTTTCAAACCAGGCCGCCTGTGCTAGAGGGACCGGCACAATGGCAGAGACTTCGGCGGCAATCCGTCGCGCTTTTCTAGAATACTTCGCAGCCCACGAGCACACCGTCGTGAAGAGCGGGCCGCTGGTGCCCCCGCACGATCCGACTTTGATGTTCGCCAGTGCCGGCATGGTGCAGTTCAAGAATTGCTTCACGGGCGTCGAACAGCGCTCGTACAAGCGTGCCACCAGCAGTCAGAAGTGCATGCGCATTGCGGGCAAGCACAATGATTTCGAGAACGTTGGCCCCTCGCCGCGGCACCATACCTTCTTTGAGATGCTGGGAAATTTCAGCTTCGGCGATTACTTCAAAGAGCAAGCCATCGTGTTCGCCTGGGAGTTTCTGACCAGGAACCTCGCAGTGCCCAAAGAGCGACTGGTGTGCACCTACTTCAAAGGCGAAGCGGGGGTGCCAGCCGACGAGGAGGCCCGCGCTTTGTGGAAGAAGGTCACCGGCTTCGGCGATGACCGCATCATCGGCCTGGGCATGAGCGACAATTTTTGGTCGGCAGGGGACACCGGCCCCTGCGGGCCGTGCAGCGAAATTCACATTTTCAACGGAGGGCGAACCGATCCTTCCACATTCGGAGCCGAGCAAACCAGTGACGGTGCGGGCTGGATGGAGATTTGGAATTTGGTGTTCATGCAGTTCGAGCGGGATGAAAGCGGCACCTTCAAGAAGCTGCCCGCGCCGAGCATTGACACCGGAATGGGGCTTGAGCGCATCGCGGGCGTGGTGCAAGGCGTTTCCAGTAACTACGACACCGACGTTCTGCGCGCGCTGGTGGAGCGCGCCGCACAGATCAGCGGCAAGAAGTACCGCGGCACCATGGAGCCCTTTGACGTCAGCATGCGGGTCATTGCAGATCATGCGCGGGCCACGGCTTTCTTGCTGGCCGAAGGCGTGATGCCGGATAAGACCGCGCGAGAGTACGTGCTGCGTCGTGTGATGCGCCGCGCAATCCGTCACGGGCATCGTTTGGGCATTGAGCGGCCGTTTTTGCACGAAGTGGCGGCCCAAGTGGCCGAGCTCATGGGCGACCAATATCCGGAATTGGTTGAGCGCCGTGAGCTGATCACCAGTGTGTGTGAGCAGGAAGAAGTACGTTTCCGCCAAACGATCGAGCGCGGGTTGGCTCTATTGGAAGAGCGCTTCGTCGACATGGGGAAGAACAAGAGCAAAGTGCTCGCAGGAGACGTGGCCTTCAAGTTGTACGACACCTTCGGCTTTCCTTTGGATTTGACCCAGGTGATCTGCAAAGAGCGCGGCTTTTCCGTCGACGAGCCGGGCTACGACCAGGCGCTGGAAGAGGCGCGCAAGCGTTCTGAGTTCAAGGGCGCCGAGCACGCGATTGACTCCGTGTATCGGGATGCGCTCAAGCGCGTGCCGGGTGAGTTGGTAACCTTCCTGGGATACGAAACAGAAGCGAGCCCGGGAACGATCCACGCGCTGATCAAGAGCGGTCAGCTGGTTGAAAGCGCGCAAGCCGGCGATGAAGTCGAAGTAGTGTGCGACAAGACGCCCTTTTACGGCGAATCCGGCGGTCAAATGGGCGACCTCGGGGTGATCGAGGCGAACGGCGGCAGCGTCAAAGTGCTCGATACACAGAAGCCCGTCGTGGGGCTCGTCGTGCACCGCGGCGTGGTGCAGCAGGGCAGCGTCAAGGTGGGCCAAGAAGCGACGCTGCGCGTCGATGGTGCGACGCGTGCCGCAACGCGCCGTCACCACAGCGCGACGCACTTGCTCCATTGGGCGCTGCGCCAAGTCTTGGGATCGCACGCGCAGCAAAAAGGGTCTCAGGTGGGGCCCGAGCGCCTGCGCTTCGATTTCACACATGGAGCGCCCCTCACAGAAACAGAGATCGCTCAAATTGAAGATTTGGTGAACGATCGCGTGCTCAAAAATGATCCTATCAGCACCGATGTGTTGTCAATGGACGCAGCACGCAAGCGCGGCGCCATGATGATCTTCGAAGAGAAGTACGGCGATACGGTGCGCCTGCTCACCATCAGCGATTCCGTGGAGTTGTGCGGCGGCACTCACGCCCGCGCCACCGGCGACATTGGGTTGTTCAAAATCACTTCCGAGCAGGGCGTTGCGGCCGGGGTGCGGCGCATCATCGCCACCGCGGCCAAGCCTTCTTTGGCTTACGTTCGTGAATTGGAAGCGCGCCTTGCGTCTGTGGGCAAGGTGCTCAAGGCGAGCGGCGCGGATCTCAGCGAGCGCGCTGAGAAACTGATGCAGCATGAAAAGGTGTTGGAGAAGCAGATTGACGAACTCCAGCGCAAGTTGGCGCTCGGGGGCGGCGGACTCGATGCGTTGATCGGTCAGGCGCGCGAGGTGGGCGGAGTTAAAGTGCTTGCGGCGCGCACCGAGGTGACCGACCGCGCGGCGTTGCGGGAGCTGGCTGAAACCCTGCGCGATAAGTTGGGCGACAGCGTGGTGCTGGTGGCTTCGGAAAGTGATGGCAAAGCGCAACTCGTGCTCACTGTGGCAAAACCGCTCACGGCGCGTTTCAAAGCCGGCGAGTTGATCCGCCCCATTGCTGGCCTCGTTGGTGGCTCGGGCGGCGGTCGCCCCGATATGGCTCAAGCGGGCGGAACGGAAGTCGCGCGGCTGGATGAGGCGTTGGCACTGCTTTACTCGTCGGTGCAAACAGCC
>DATJEQ010000058.1:0-3581 GCA_035496495.1 Polyangiaceae bacterium | reverse complement strand
CTGCTCGAAGTACTCATGCAGGCCGTCCGTACATAGCAGGAAGCGATCACCGGCCACGACGTCCACCACCAGCGTCTCCGGTTCGACGTGTTCGTACACACCGACGGCGCGCGTGATGGCGTTCTTCGGCGCTAGCTGCATCACTTGCTCGCGCGACATTTTCTTACGCTTAACGAGCTCGTTGTAAACGTTGTGATCTTCCGTGATCTGTTCGAGCACTCCGGCGCGTAGCAGGTAAGCGCGGCTGTCGCCCACGTGCACCACGAAGGCTTGGTTGCCCAAGAACAAGAGCGCCACCAAGGTGGTGCCCATGCCGCGCTTGGTCGCGTCTTTCGCGGCCTCGGCGTGAACTTTGGCCGAAGCGCGATTGGCCGCGAACGACAGCATGTTCACAATGTCGCGCTTGCTCACTTTCGAACTGCCCGAGCCTTGGCTCAGGTAATCCTGCAACAGCGACTGATCCCGCTTGATCTCCTCGTGCACGGTGCGCACGGCGATCGCGCTAGCGACCTCACCGGCCGCGTGCCCGCCCATGCCGTCACACACGATGAACAACGACAGCTTCTTGTCGACCAAGAAGTTGTCTTCGTTGTGCTCCCGCTTCTTCCCCACGTCAGTGAGGGCTGCGAATTCAATCGCAATGGGCGCGCTCATGGCAGGGCAGGATAGCGGACAGTGGCGCAGGCCGCTACGGCCTTGTGCAGGCGGGGAAGCTCAGCGGGCCTTGGGGTCGAGCGCACCTATTTCCAGCAGCGAAGTGAAGCCCGCAGCGCTGACGACCACGTGGTCGAGCAACTGCATGCCGACCAGCAACGCCGCCTGCGCAACGATCTGCGTCATCTCAATATCGCTGGCACTTGGGGCGCAATCCCCACTGGGGTGATTGTGCACCAGTACGATCGCACATGCGCAGTCTCTGATGGCAGGGCGCAAGACATCCTTGGGCGTCAGCGCGCAGCCGTGAGCGCCACCGAGCGCGATGCGTCGCCTGGAGATCACTTGGTGCTTCGCGTTCAGGCTGAGCAGCCACACCTCTTCATGCTCCAATGAGCCCAAGGCGGGCACTGCCCAGCGCTGCACATCACTGGCTCCAGCGATCGGTTCAGGGGTGATGAGGGGCAAGCCGGCACGGTGCCCCAGTTCGAACGCCGCCAAAATGCGCGCTGCCTTTGCCACTCCCACGCCGCGTCGCTGAGCCAGCTCATGAGCGCTCATCCGCGAGAGACTCCGCAAACCACCGGAGTCGGAAAGCAGCTTAGCTGCGAGCACGCTTGCCGGTTGCCCGCTCACGCCCGTGCCGAGCAGGATCGTGAGCAGGTCGATGTCGCTCAGTGAACTGCCGCCGGCGCTCAACAGCTGCTCGCGGGGACCGGGTGCCGCAACAGCGTCGCTGCTGCTGGGAACCAGTGAGAGCCCTAAATTACTCATTGGCGATCACCCGAGCAGGAGCCGTGCCGCTGAAGAAACGGCTGCAGAGCCGCGATAAGAGGCCTGGCGCCAGCTGGCGAATTGGCGGCTGCGGCGCGGAGTGTCGCGGTGCGGTTTCCTCATCCCCCTTGCCTGAATGCGCTTGAGCGCTCCCTCTCCCCTGAGGGGAGAGGGCCTTGCAGAACGCGAAGTTGACGGACTTCTCTAGCGTTCACTGATGCATCTTTGCCGTCGATGGGCGGCTGCGGCGCGGACTGTCGCGGAGTGTCGCGATGAGGGACTAGTCGTCGAGCGGCTTGGTCACGGGGTTGCCCTCGGCATCGACGCTGAGCAGTTGCTCCACGCGCTGCTCGGCGTTGTCCAACACCTTCTGTGAAGTGCGAGCGAGTCCAACCCCCTCTTCAAACAACTTGAGTGATTCTTCCAACGGCAAATCGCCGGCTTCCAGCGCTTCCACAATTTCGCCCAGTCGTCGGACGGACGCTTCAAAGTCGCCGCCGGCCTTTGGATCTTTCTTGGCTTTGCGTTCGGTCATGGGTCAACACTGCTGGCGTGAGGAAACGGAATGGCAAAATCGCCGCTTGCGGTCAATGAAGCGCGTGCGCCGGCGAGAATTGCGCGGGCCGCGCCCCGGACGTTCGCGTCGGGGTCGAGCTGGGCGGCCTGTTCAACGGTTTTGTCTTGGGGGCGCCCGCGAAATCCCAATGCAGCGACGCAAGCCCAACGCACCTGCCACGCGTCGTCTTGCTGATAGATGCGCGTCAGAATGCCGCTTGCGCTGCGCTCGGCGCTGTAAGCCAAACCCAGTACCGTGTGCGCGCGCAGCAGTGCATCCGGGCTCTGCAGCAGCTGCAGCAACAACGGGCGCTCGGCTTCGCTGTCGCGCGCGGCTAAAGCAAAGGCGGCACTGAGCGCCTGCGGCGAGTTCGACGTCACGCGCGCGCGCAGCGTCGCTGAAGTCAGGGCAATGGCAAGGGAAAGAAGATTCTGGGCTGGCTCTTGGTGCCGCTGCGTGCTGCTCGACGCTTTGGACCTTCCCGAAAAATCCAGAACTTCTAACGCGGCCTCGCGTCGCGCCGGGGAGGGCGAGCGTTTCAGCCACTGCTCGGCTACGGGCACCACTTCGTAGTCGCCCAATTGGGCCAAAGAAAACAGCGCGGCGTTCTGCACTGCGTCGTTGCCCTGCTTGACCCAGCGACGCAAGGCGGCAAAGGCGCGCTGGTCGCCCAGATCCCCCAGCAGTTGCACTAGAGCTATGCTGGGACTTATGCTGGGAGCTGCACTGGGAGCCGCGTCACCGATCAGGAAAGAAAGCTCGCGCGGCGGGTGAGCGAGCAGCGCCGCTTGCGCGAATGTTGCGCTGTCGACTTCGCCTGAAAGCGCTTTGGCCAAGAGCGAGATCGCCGCATTCGATCGTTCTGCGGCCAGCCCCAATGCCGCGATTTGTCGCAAGGAAGGGTCAATCGGCGGCCCTTGATTCGCGCCCACCAGCACCCGAAACAGCGACGCTTGGGTCTTGCTGTCGTACGCGTGGCGGCACAGCTCCCAAAGCAAGTGCCGCGCTTCATCCTTGCGCTCGGTTTTGCTCAGCGCAGGCGAGAGGGACGCATTGAGCACCTGCAGCGCCTCTGGCGAGTCGAGTTCAGAGAGTTGCGCGTAGGCCCGGATCCGCTTTGCGGTCGAAGAGCTGCCCAGTAGTTCCCGGCTGTGCTCGATCGAGAAGCGCGCACGCAAGGAAGGCTCCGTGCTCTGGGAAAACGCAGTGAAACACTGAAATAGTGTGAAACATAAAGTGAGCACAAACGGACGCAGCCGGTCACGGCGAGGGCGCCAGCGTTGGGGGCGCCGGCGTGGGAGGCGCAGCGGGGCAACCCGGGCGCGGGCGTAGAGCGGGGCCGGGCTCGTTGGGACAACGATCCGCTCTATCCAAGACCCCGTCGTGATCGTTGTCGGGATCGGGGCAGCCGTCTTGATCTTGGAAGCCATCGCGATCTTCTTTCAGCCTAGGGCATGCATCTACGTCATCTGGCACGCCATCGCCATCGCGGTCACCCACAGGGCAGCCCGGCTCGGTGTTTGCCGCCGCCAAGGGCCCCGCTTTCAGCGGGCAGGCGTCCAAGCCGTCGATCACTCCGTCGTGGTCGTTGTCCGGG